>NZ_CAKVZL010000008.1:0-14576 GCF_934835595.1 Eubacterium sp. AF15-50 | reverse complement strand
TTCTAACCCAGTTTTTAGCAAAACACAAGAGAAAGCCTTCCATTATATTTTAAATTTTAATGAATTTTTTGTGTACGCTTCTCCCTCTGCCCTTCATATCTGTCATCAAACTTATATATAAGTGATTACCCCATGCTTGACAAAAAGCCTGATTAATTAGTCGCATAATTAATTATACCCAAAAACAGCTATGAGTGCGAGCTCATAGCTGTTTTACTTTTAGGAGACTTTTTTTACAGCCCCTTTTACTATCCTTTTTGTATTTATTTTGCAAGAATATTCGACCATTCAAAATCTACTTTCTTATAAGATGGATTTACCACTTTCAATATATTGTTATACAAATATTCATGAGATAAAAGGTTACTCATTTTCTTATTTCTGTACAGATAATCACTGATATTATAAACCGAAAATGTACATACATTGCTATACACATATTCTCCATTCTGTAGCTGAGCATAAGCTCTAACCTTGTACTTCGTAGTAAATTCTTTTTCTGTAGTGGATGCGAACAACATTGTTCTCACAAAGTACATTGCTGTGGATGATTCTCCTAAAACAGCATTACTGTTTCCCTGATCGCTTGTTTCAAACACTCTGACATATTCGCTATCAGAATCTATGCGTATATCACGATCATCCACATTAAAATCCTGTCCTTCGGAACTATCTAATGCATATATAAAACCCCATTTTAGGACTTTGGCATTATTTATTTGTGGTTCTACCGAACCAATTACTCGGCTTCCACCTTTCACGGCACTTATCTGATATCCCTCGATTTTAACTTTGTCACTTGTAATTATCTCTGGTTTTGTATCAATACTTTTTCCATAAACAGCAATATCCCATATAGAATACCCATATTCTGTGTTTCTAGACGTGCCATTAATTCTTATATAGCGGGCATTCACCATTTTATCTAGAATCATCGTGTCATTTTTATAATTATACGAAATTCCATCTCGCTCTTCTGCAATTCGCGTGAATGTTTGGCCATCTGACGACACTTCTATATCATATTCTCTCGCACTCGCTGTTTCCCATATAATATTAATCTGCTTCAAATTAATAATCTGTCCCAAATCAATCGTTAATCCCGATGGGTCCACCTTTTGCGCGGATGCCCATCTGGTTCCAATATCGCTGTCAATTGCTTTATCAGCCCCAGTGTCACTCCCTTCATCAGATGTGGAAACAACGCTGACTCCTGACTTTCTTACAAAATTCTCATAAATTTCATCCTTGATTGTTACTGCATCATCTAACAAAGTGTTTCTTGTCCCGCTAAATAATGTGTATTCTTGTCCCTTAAGCGGTAACTGCACATATCCTTCCGGATTTCCATACTCGACATACAGCCTTCCTAATTCTGTTAAGTCTCCTGTCTCATAATTATATAATGATGCGATTCCATTCGTCTCATTCGTAGAATTAAACGAAAACCATGCGTATCTTTCCACATAAGGTCTGGCATTCAATCCATCAATTGCAGTTTTCATAAATTCTTTCACGGATTCGATATGTTCCACGTCATTATGCGGCCATCCATAAACAGCAAATTCAGTAATCCATATCGGTTTATGATACATCTCATATGTTTTATCAACCACTTCTCTCAAAAAAGTCTCAGCTGCTTCTTTTCCTGTATATTGCCAGTAATAGCAGTGAAGCGCAATAAAATCCACCGTATCATGATTGATTCCATTCATAAATGTACGAAACCACACGCCATTATCCCATGAGGGGCTTAATGATGGTGCCGGCGTTCCCAAAACATAATCATGTCCCAGAAAATTATTCCAATGACCAATCGCCGTATTTACATCTATGTTGCTCCCTCCAATATCTCCACCTGCATCCGGTTCATTATATGCCAACAGATGCTTATATCCATTTTCTGCTACATAAGATATACTTCCTTCATTTCCCGTTCCCCAAATCATTGGAACATACTCCATTGTTTTGTAGGATTCATATGTATGTGGATATGCGGCCCAATTATAATACCAGCCCATATTCATTTCCACTGGCTCTAAATATCTTGCCATCTCCTCATTTGCACACAACCCCTTTTTGGTGACTCCAAAAGTTATTGTTTCTGTGCTCTTGCTTGTTCCATTATTATATTCTGCCGTTACATATGCCGTATACATTTTTACATTAGTTGTATAATACTCATATGAGGTATCACTGGTTGTTGCAATCAACTGCCCATCGATATATAATTTATAGTTTTTTACAGATGATCCTACAGCTGGTGACCATTTTATATCAAAACAGCCTGCACCAATTAATCCATTATTCGCTGGAGCAGTAATTTCAAATGCTTGCGCGGCTTGCGTTTCTTTTTTCATACCAAAAAACGGAACAAGCATAATTACCATTACAATCATGAATACCAGTCTTAACAGATTTTCTTTTTTCCTTATCTGATTAATCACCGCAACTCCTTTCTTTCGTCAATGAACACTGTCTATGCTACTTCATGCTTAGTTTCTTTATCCTAGATCATGAACCATAACACTTCTATTTTCTTCAAAGATATTTTTGCGCTCTTTGAATTTCTATCCTTCGCTGCCTTCTTCACTTTGGTTTTTGCGACTTTTATAGAGTTCTTTGCTGTAGTCTGTTCAGATGTAGAGACAGGCTACGTTGCTGCCTGATTAGTTATCATGTCAGACTTCGTTGCAACCGGAGTCGTTGTCTCATCAACTTTCAGATCCTCCGTTCCATATATTGCCATATTCCAAATGGAGTATCCATAATTTGTATTTCTTGCGGTCCCCACAATTCTAACATAACGCGCATTAGACATAATAAAGAGGATGATGGCATCATTACGATTCTGTTGTCTGCCCATTCCTTCTGCTTCCGCAATTTTCTCCGTCGGTAGACACTTCTATATAATACTCGCTTGCACCAGCATCCTCCAATATAATATTTACCTGCTTAATATTGTAAACAGTTCCTTTGTATATTAACACAATGTGTCTGTTTCTTAGTTTGTAATAACCTGCTCTGTTTCCTTATCAAAGATATGTAACTTTGTAAGATCCATAGCTAATTTAACTTCATCACCAGGTCTTGCTGTTGTACGTGCATTTACTCTTGCTGTACAATCAAATCCCTCAACATCGAAGTATAAGTAAACTTCTGCACCAAGTAATTCGTAAATTCTGATAGTTGTTGTGAAAGCACTTTCAGGTGACATTTCAATGAAGCTTTCTTCATCATGAATGTCTTCAGGTCTGATACCCATAACAACTGTCTTACCGATGTATCCGCCTTCTTCAAGTCTCTTGCCCTGTTCTGCAGGAACTGTGATATATGTTCTGGCCTGACCAATATGTAACTTAATGTCATCGCCTTCTTTTTCAACTTCTGCATCAATGAAGTTCATCTGTGGTGAACCCATGAATCCTGCAACGAATAAGTTAACCGGTCTGTCATATAAGTTCTTTGGTGAATCAACCTGCTGTACAACACCATCCTTCATAACTACGATTCTTGTACCAAGTGTCATAGCCTCTGTCTGGTCATGTGTAACGTAGATAATTGTTGCACCTAATCTCTTATGAATCTTAGCAATCTCAACACGCATCTGTACTCTTAACTTAGCATCCAAGTTAGAAAGTGGTTCGTCCATAAGGAATACCTTAGGATTACGAACGATGGCACGTCCCATCGCAACTCTCTGTCTCTGACCACCTGATAAAGCCTTTGGCTTTCTGTCAAGTAACTGCTCAAGGTCAAGAATCTTAGCTGCATCCTTAACTAATCTTTCCTGTTCAGCCTTTGGTACTTTTCTTAACTTAAGACCAAATGCCATGTTATCGTATACTGTCATATGTGGATATAAAGCGTAGTTCTGGAATACCATTGCTATATCTCTGTCTTTTGGTTCTACGTCATTTACTAATTTGTCTCCAATATATAATTCACCGGATGAAATTTCTTCAAGCCCTGCAATCATACGAAGTGTTGTTGACTTTCCACAACCTGATGGTCCTACAAAAATAATAAATTCCTTGTCCTTAATCTCAAGGTTAAAATCCTTTACTGCTTTGAATCCGTTTGGATAAACTTTGCAGATGTTTCTTAATGATAAACTTGCCATATACTTTCTTCCTCCTAATAAAAATAGTTTTCTCTAACCCTTTGTATGCAACAATAATAAATCACAATGACATAAATTGCTATATTGTAATTAAACAAAATAATGAAATAATCTTTGTTACATTTGCATAGGGGTGGCACTATTTGTTTAAAAATATGTTATTTTCACCAATAGTTAAACGTTTTTCTTTGAGCAATCTGCCGATAGCACGTTTAAACTCACTTTTGCTCATATTGAAATCCGTTTTTATTCTCTCAGGTGATGCCTTGTCAGTGTAATCTATTTTTCCACCGTTATTTTCCATAAATTCCACAATTTTTTTAGCATCATCATCTACCTGAAGGTATGCTTTTTTTCTTAATGACAAATCCATTTTTCCATCAGGTCTTACACTTTTTATTCGTGCCTCGATAGGCATTCCTATATACACTTTTTGGGTAAGTTCCTTCTGCTGGATAAGTCCATGATACTTATTGTCCACTGCCACAAAGGCTCCATACTTTGGATTATAATTATATACTGTTCCGCTTACAATATCCTCCGGTTCATGAGTAGAATTGCAGGTAAGATAATCATATACTTTCATGGTTGCACTTAATCTTTTACTTTTGTCAATATAAATGCCTACTAAAACCTTTTCCCCTTCTTCTATCTCCTTTGTCTGCTCCTTATATGGCAAAAACAGTTCCTTTCCCAGTCCCCAGTCTAAAAATGCACCAACATTTGTTACCTGTGAAACCTTCAGATATGCTGTTTCCCCTACTTCCGCAGCAGGCTGTACCATTGTAGCTATCAGACGTTCCTGAGAGTCTCTGTATACAAACACTCTCAACGTATCTCCCACAGTTGTATTTTCAGGAACTTCCTTTTTAGGCAACAGTACCTTATCCTCTTCCGTTCCCAAATAAACTCCGTGCTCAGTGTTTTTTACCACCTTAAGATTCTGGCTTTTTCCCAGCTTTATTACACCTGATTCCAAAGTTTTTGAATCTAATTCACTTTTTTCATTTCTAAAATTTCTTTTTTCCATTTTATACCACTTATTACTTATTTTGTTAGCTTTATCATTGTGTGCAGCTCTCCATCCATACTTTCAAAGGAAATGGTAAGTCCATTCTCCTCCTGATGTAAATAAGGAATTATTTTCTCCCCTTCTAAGGCTTCTTTGTTGTAAACAATTTCAATTTCACTAAAATCCCTGTTTACCGGAAGGTATTCCTCTGCTACACGCAAATAATTTGCATTGTTCATGTGTCCGTTTTCATCAATATATGAACTAAGCACCTTGAAACTTTCAAGCTTCTTTCTATCTTCTGAAGGCCTTAATTTTCTTGAAACACGAAGTTCCTCAAATATCTCTTCTTCACAATAGGCTTTGGTTTCATCGTCGCTTATTCTTATGGGCATTCTGCTTTTTAGATCAATCATTGCCCATATGGTTTCCGCCTTAACTGCGTACTCACCATCATTATCTTTGATGAAATACTGTCTGTTAGCCATTACCCTTCCAAATTTTGAAGGTGCAGTGCCAACACATATTTCATCCCCTAATTTCAAAGGTTTATAAAGTTTTATTTTGTAGGCAAGTACCACCCATCCTTTATTAACCTCTTTCATATGGTCAGGTCCCACACCTAAGGCTACAGACTGAAAAGTGCTGCAATCCTGAAGGTAATTCATTATCTCATAGTATGGAACACTGCCATTTCTATCTAATCTGCTATAACTTACCGTAGTATTAAATGTATACATTATTAAGCCACCTATTCTGCTGCAGTAGTTGTTTCTTCCGGAGTTGTCTCTCCAGGTGTTTCCGGCTGAGTTGTTTCCTCTTCTGCCTTTTCTACTGTAACTTTAAGGGTTGCTGTCTTTGCTGTATATGACTTTTTGTTATAAGTAGCTGTATATGTGATAGTATATGTTCCCGGAACAGATGTATCCACATCTCCCTTAATTGTAATATTATTCTTTACATTAAGATCAGCATTCTTATAATTTTTAAGAGTCTTTACATAGCTATATGGGTCAAAGGCTTCGCCCTGCTTAATAGTAACAGCTGATGTATTAAGGGCAAACTTAACTCTCTTGTCAACTACCTTGTAGGTAACTGTTTTTGATGCTACTAACTTATTAGTTCCCCTTACTTTATATGTAACTTTATATGTTCCAGCCTTAGTAAATCTGTATGTTCCGTTTTTAGCCTTTACACTTCTATTATTATATTTTACATATGTCTGTATTTTTGATGTAAGTCTCTTTCCGGATTTCATTTTAGCAGTAACACCTTTTTTAAGATTTTCAGATGTTCCCATAGCAATATTCTTTTTAGATTTTGCTCCTGTTATAACAGGTTTCTTAGTATCTACAACTGAAAATGTAATAGTCTTTGATTTTGTGTTTCCAATGGAATCCTTAACAGTAAATTTAACCTTATATTTTCCTATTTTCTTAGTGTTAATTTTTCCTTTTACCTTGATAGTTGCATTTTTCTTTGTAAGCACATTTCCTGCACTATCTTTAATTGTTACTAAATCAAGAGGTCTAACTTTCTTTCCATATTCTACTTTTGTAGTATCGGCACTGATTTTAGGCGCTGCCTTTCTATATGGGTTAGCCGTGTCCGGATCAGTAGGATCCCAATCTGTGAATTTTCCATTGCTAATTGGTGTAAATGAAGGTCTTGGCAATGGATCATCTTTCTTGCTGCCCCAGAATGTAACTACCTTTGTTCCAACTGCACAATGGTCATATATCCATTTTGCATCCTTGCAAAGTAATCTTACACAACCGTGAGATGCCTTCTGTCCCATAACGTTGTAAGCTGAAACTGACATTGTAGATTTATCACCATTCTTGTAGTACCATACTGAATGGAATAATATTCCCTCTGTAATTCTTGTACAATACTGTGCATAGCAATTGCCAATCATTTCATGCCATCTGTATTTTACCGGTACATAAAATGTTCCCACCGGTGTTTCATTACTAGGTGAGCAAATCATGGCTTTAATTGCTTTTCCCCTGCTGTTATATATTGTTGTGCAGTTAGTTCCTAAATTAACTTTAATTGTATATGCTGCACTTTCCTTTGCACTTACTTCCTTAGTTCCATTTACCAGATTAACCCCTGTTATAGTGGTTACAATCATGGCAATAACCATAAGTATTGATATACTTTTTTTCAATGCTTTCATTAGTTTATACTCCTTTCAAATTTAAAGTAAACCCTATTATACTATTATTCATTTTAATTTACAAACTAATTTATATTTTATATTACTTTTTTGTTACGAAATGCCTAATATTGCATTATGTTTTTTTAGAATATTCTTAAATTATTTCTAAAAAAAGAACTGAAGGCGATCTGTATTTCGCTTCAGTTCTTTTTGTTAATTATCAGTTATCTACTTTTTCATTTATCAATAATTCTATTAAAAATACTACTGAAATCATAATTCCTAATACCATATTTTTGTTATAATAAAATTTTGATATTGTGTATATAATGCTTATTGCAAATATTAATGCCCCTATAATTCTTATGGATATTTTTTTAATATTCATCCTCTTAATACTGATTACGATTAACGCAGAAATTATAATTATGGAAATAATAAATGCCCTGTAATAGTTCGTACCATCATATGTTGTGTTCATCACATCTGCAAGACCTTTTAATACTTGTCCAGCACCAATCGCAATAAGAATAACTAACACTCTAAAAGCAATGTAAAAATATTCTCTGTTTCTTTTCATTATCAAAACATCTCCTCTATTACTTACTTGTCATAATATCCCCTTTCTGTTATTTTGTCGAAAGTAATACTACCATAAAACTCTTTTTATCGTCAATATTTTTATACATTTTTATTATTATTAATTATTTTTCATTGTTTTTTATTGTTTATTATCGATTGTATTTTCATCACAATATATTAATTTACATTTATTCTTAAAAATATTTTCCAATAACGACTATTTACGTGTTATTATATATTGTGTGATTTTCTTTTTTGATATTATTGATAATCCATTACTTTAGTATCATATATCATAGTAAAAGATTGTTTTTAGTTGTAAAAACATCTTATATATTTGCTTATAACTTTTGCTAGTTCTGAGAAAGTCATAATCTTGTAAAACTAGGAGGAATCATGTCAAACACAAAGAAATCTCATTTTACTTTATATTTTATTTTACTGGCTGTTGGATTTGTTTTAATTGCCCTTGATATGGATGTTAAAACCAATATTAAATATCCTCACAAATACGAAAATTCATCTTCCGTTACCGGCGAGTTTCAATATTATAATATTGATTCCCTTTACGGTGCCACATGTACATATAAACTGATGGATACCTCAAGTAAAAGTACAAGGCATCCCCTTGTAGGCAGTGAAACTAACGTTTCAAGTGATGCTGTAGAAACTAAGGTTATTGATAAGGTATTTTTTGACAATATACATATAGATATTTTTAACGATATTGTGGGATTTATATGTATTTTTGTAGCATGCTTTAATCTAAGAAAGGCTAATAAACGTTTTAGTCTGGCTTCATTGTCTGCCGTAAGTGGTATTATTTTAAACATTGTTTTGGCTATGCTTCCTTTTATTATAAACGGTGAAAGCCTTTGTATAGCCGGCATGATTATCGGCATGGTATATTTAGCCTGCAATGTTTTAACTACTTTCCTGTTTTGTGGTGGATTATTTAAGATGTGTCCTCAGGTTTGCTGTCGTGATGAGCGTAAATGGGGGAAAATGACCTGGTTCGTTTCTTTTGCCCTGCAAATTCTTACAACCTTTGTTTTCTGGTTAGGTTCCGACTTTGGTGCCTTATATACCTTAGGACAGGTTTTAGAAGTTATTATGATAATAGATATTATAGGTTTCTTCATTATAATGAAAAGGACTCTTCCATATTTGGAAAAGTCCTACATTAAATCCTTTAATTTTTCCAGCACCAATTCGTAGTTATTTGTCCGGTGTGGGAAAGTACATCCCGAACAGTCTTTAATACCGTTAGGGGTGTATGAAAAATTCCCGCCACATTTATCCCTTAGGGGATATAGTGGGCAATAACAAAACATACAGTTAAAATCTTTCGTATCTTTTACCTTATGGCACGGAAAATATTCGCATTCCTTGTTTTGGAAAAATTTATAACTCATATTTATTCGTCCCTAAGTATTACACTTACACCGATTCCCACTGCATCAGGGCCTGTATGACAGCATATGCTAAAAGAAAGAGGATTATAATAAATATCCTTAACATTCGGGAATCTTTCCTTTACTTCATTGTACCATTCTTCTGCTGCCTGATCATTTGTAAAAGTTCCTGCCGCACCAATTCTTATTTCTGCATCCGGCTTTTCTGCTAGTGTTTTATTCACAAACTCTTCTGTGTAATCCAAAAGCTTTGCTACACTTTTCTTCATGCCGCGAACTTTTTCAATGGCGTCGAATTTTTCTCCTACAGTAGTAAGTATCGGCTTTATGTTTAAAACAGCACCAAGAGTTGCTGCTGCCGGTGTTATTCTTCCACCTTTTTTCAGATATTTAAGGTCGTCTACAGTCAGGAAAATAACTGAATCATAAGCATTTTTTTCTAATGCATCTTTTATTTCCTTAGCTGATACACCGTTATCTGCCATCCACTTGGCATCCTTTACCGCTTCTCTCATGGTTACTGATATTCTGTGATTATCCACTACCTGCACCTTACCGTCGTATTCCTCAGATAACTGGATTGCTGCGTGACATGATGCACTAAGTCCACTGGACATAGGTATATATACCACCTCATCATAACCATTTTCTAATATGCTATCCCACATATCCATAACATCTCCCGGTGAAGGCTGTGATGATGTCACATCCTTTCCGGAAATCATACTATCATAAAATTCCTTTTCTTCTATGTCTTTTCCTTCAAAATAAACTTTTCCGTCTATAATAACCGGCATGGAAAGAGAAAAAACTCCAAGTTTTTCTCCTTCTTCCGGCTTTATTCCGCTATTGCTGTCGGTCATAACCGCTGTTTTCATATATTATTATCCTTTCTTTTTGCCTAAACACCTGATAATGGTCCTTATGCCTTATGGGGCAATCGGCTTAATCCACTCTTTCCTTTCCCCAGAAGAATAACGCTACTGTTCCGGGACCGGTATGGCTTCCAATAGTAGTTCCAATACTGTTAATTTCCACTTTTCCGTTAAGCTTAGGGAATTTTTCTTCAACAAGGGCTGCTACTGCCTGTGCGTCTTCTAAACATGCAGAATTGGAAATATAGCATTTCTGTGAATAGTCATACCCATCCTCTGCTAATTCTTCCATTCTGGCAACTATTTCTTTTATTACTTTTCTTTTTCCCTTTACTTTGGCTCTCGGAATAAGCTTACCGTTTAAATCAACGTTTAACAGCGGGCATATTCCAAGGATTCCTCCGAAAAATCCTGCCGTTTTTGAAACTCTTCCACCTTTTATGTAGAATGTAAGGTCAGTAGAGAAAAACCAGTGATTTACCCTTCTCTTATTTGCCTCTACCCAATCCTTTAATTCATCAATTGACATCCCCTCATCTCTTAGGTCTGCCACTTTATCCATAAGAAGTCCGAAGCCTGACGATGCTGCTAAGGAGTCTAATACATATATCTTTCTGTCAGGAAATTCCTCCTCTAATGCTGACTTTGCAATCATTGCTGAATTAATTGAGCCTGAAATTCCTGATGAAAGGCAAAGATGCAAAATATCTTTTCCATCTTCTAAAAACTTTCTGAAATATTTTTCATATTCGTCTGCATTAACCTGTGATGTCTTTGTTTCCGCTCCGTCTGCCATAGCCTGATAAAACTTGTCAAAAGGCATTGTTTTGCCTAAATCATCATAGTGGCTTACGCCATCTAATTCGTATTTAAAACAAACATAATTAATGTTTCTCTCTTCAAAATGCTCTGCTGATAAATCTGCAGTTGAGCAACAGCTGATTACATAATCACTCATCATCCTGCTCCTTTCTAATTGGCTTACATAGTTTAGTTTTTACATTTTTGAATTATAACATTATTGTATATTTTAGGCAAGAAGCGAAAAAGGTTAAGTTTTACTTGAAGTCTTATTCCTGCTGCTGAATTGCGGCATATCCTGTCTCACCTGTACGGATTTTGTCAACACTTCTTATCTCATAGCTAAAGATTTTACCATCTCCTACTTCACCGGTATACGCTGCCTTTTTAATTGCAGCTATGGTTTTATCTGCCCATTCCTCAGAAGATACTACAATCTCAAATTTAATTTTTGGCTGCATCTGAATGTCAACCTCCATACCACGGACTATTTCCTTATATCCTCTTTGGATTCCACATCCCATAACCTGAGAAACCGTAAGTCCGTTTACATTAATGTCTGCCAAAGCATTTTTTACGTCTTCAAACTTTTCTTCCCTGACAATTGCTTCTATTTTAATCATCATAATGATTACCTCCATATAGGTTATTTATTATTTTAAAATTCTACTGATCCATTCCGTTAAATGTAGGGTAAGCACTTTCTCCGTGCTGTGTAATATCAAGTCCGATTTGTTCCTCCCTAAGAGTTACTCTTAAAGGTGTGAAGATTCTGACAATGCCTACGCAAATCAGCGTTCCTACAACTGCAATTAAAATTGTTATAGCTATTCCTTCTATCTGGGCTGCAAATAAACGCCAGTCGCCAAAAACCAGGCCATCCCATTTTGCCACACTGTTAATTGAACTTTTTCCAAATATTCCGGTTGCTATTCCGCCCCAGATACCGCCAATTCCGTGACAGCCAAAAGCATCAAGAGCATCATCTATTTTAATTATTTTCTTAACCAGAATTACTCCGTAATAGCATATCGGGCTGACTAAGGCACCTATAATAAATGATGACCAGATTGGAACAAATCCGGCTCCCGGTGTAATTGCCACAAGCCCTAAAACCAGACCTGTAGAAGCGCCAACTAAGGTTGTCTTTTTATCATTTATAACATCAAGAAGCATCCATGACAACAGTGCTGTTGCTGAAGAAATTGCTGAAGTCATAAAAGCGTGGGCAGCTAATCCGTTTGCCCCTAAGGCACTTCCTGCATTAAATCCGAACCAGCCAAACCATAAAATTGTAGCTCCTAAAACTACAAAAGGTATATTGTGAATACGATATGTTACTCTTTCATATCCTTTTCGTCTTCCTAAAATAATTGCCAAAACAAGAGCGCTGACACCTGAACTTATATGTACAACATCTCCTCCTGCGAAATCCACGGAACCTATTTCTGCCAAAAGTCCGCCTTCGCCCCATACCATATGTGCCAATGGATAGTAAACAACTATTGACCATAAGGCAATAAATATAAACAATGCCTTAAATTTCATTCTTCCTACTAAAGCTCCGGTTATAAGTGCCGGCGTAATCATTGCAAACATCATCTGGAATGCACAAAATACAAGATGAGGAATTGTATCGGCGTAAGGCCCCGCCTCCATGCCTACATTTTCTAATCCAAACCATCTGAAATCTCCTATAATTCCGCCGTGGTTTCCACCAAATGCTAAAGAATATCCGAATAAAGTCCACATAAAAACTGATAATCCCATTATGGCTACGCATACCATCATAGTGTTTACAACATTTTTTCTTCTAACAAGTCCTCCATAGAAAAAAGCAAGCCCCGGCGTCATAAAAAATACAAATGCCGCACAGATAATCATAAATCCTGTATCCCCTGTGTTCATAAATAATACCTCCGTTAAATATATATTTTTCAGTCTTGGCACCAAAATTCCTATTTGTCAGCCTTTGTTAGGGGGTAGGCTGATAAGATTCTCAATGCAAAAAAGGACACCCGACACATATATCATATGTCGAACGTCCTTGTTCACTTAAAATATTAACATCGAAGCTTAATTATTTCAAGTGAAAGTTTAGAAAATCAATTAAATCTTAGTTGAATCTTAATTTTATAAATTCACAAGTTCTTTTACTACTTTTTTCATCTGCTCTACATTTTCATCATTCATTGCAGATTTAATTGAAACAACCGGTTCTAGAATTTCTATCTGTTTCATGGTTTCAAGAGATGCCTTCATTGCTCTTGCTGCCATTGGTGCCCAGGAGCCATTTTCCATAATAGCCACTGTTCTTTTCTGATAATTTTTCGATTTAAGTATGTTTAAAAATGTCTCCATTGGCTGGAAAACTCCACCATCATAAGTTGAGGCAGCCAGTACCATTCTGTCATATCTGAATGCATCCTCTATTGCTTCGTGAATGTCCTCATTGCACAAGTCACATATTGCAACTTTTTCACAACCTTTTTCCTCTAACATTTCTTTTAATTTTTCCGCTGCCTTGGCTGTGTTTCCATGTATAGATGCATAGGCTATGAATACCCCTTTATCTTCCGGCTCATATTTGCTCCAAATATCATATTTTCCAATATAATATTCAAGGTTTTCAGTTAATACAGGTCCGTGAAGGGCGCATATTTTTTCCACTGAAACGCCTGCTAATTTTTTCAGAAGCATTTGAACCTGTGCACCATATTTACCAACAATATTAAAGAAATATCTTCTTGCCTCGCATGTCCAGTCCTCATCTGCATCCCTGGTGCCAAATTTTCCAAAGGCGTCTGCACTAAAAAGAACCTTTTCAGCACTATCATATGTAACCATAACCTCCGGCCAGTGAACCATAGGTGCCATTACAAAGCTAAGAGTATGTTTTCCCAGTTCCAATGTATCTCCCTCAGCTACAACCACTTTTTTGTCTCCTAAATCCACATGGAAGAACTGATTTATCATCTGAAAAGTTTTTGCATTTCCAACTATTTTCATATTAGGGAATTTATTAACCAATGCCATTATACTGCCTGAATGATCCGGTTCCATATGCTGCACTACAAGATAGTCAACACTTCTTCCCAGCAATGCCTCATCTACTTTGACGAGCCACTCTTCCGTTACATGCTCATCCACAGTATCCATCACTGCCACTTTTTCATCTAAAATAACATATGAATTATATGCCATTCCCTTTTCTAATATATACTGATTTTCAAAAATCTTTATATCATAATCATTAACTCCAACATTTAATATGGTGTCTGTAACTTTTTCTACCATTTGTCCTGCTCCTTCCAAATAACCTATTATATTTTTATCAATTATAGCATTGCACAAAAAGTTGCGTCAACTTTCATAATTAACGAATCTGCATTACCTCTAATGAATTACAGTCCAAAGAAATTCCCTGCTGCAATCCCAATTACCGCTGAAAGGCATATGATTAATATAGGATGTTTTTTCTTAAAAGCCAAAAAGCACATAATTAAAAACACTGCTACAGAAATATATATTTCCGGAGTTTGCAGCACCGCTTTTTTAATACCGTCAGGGAAAAATACAGTGGTTGCCACAGATACTACCGCAG
>NZ_CAKVZL010000007.1:0-46060 GCF_934835595.1 Eubacterium sp. AF15-50 | reverse complement strand
AAGCCTACTTCCCCAAAAACAATGGTCTTAGAATCTAAGGGACGGTTTTTGTAGCTACTGATTAATGCCATAACCAAAGCTAAATCAAGAGCCGGCTCTGTTATTTTCATTCCTCCTGCAATATTAACATAGGCATCATAATCTCCCATTTGTATTCCCATTTTTTTCTCAATAACTGCCATAAGAAGATTAACCTTGTTGTAATCAGTACCTACAGATGTTCTTCTTGGCATTCCAAAGTTAGTATGGGATATAAGTGCCTGAACCTCTACTAATATAGGTCTTGTTCCCTCCATAAGGCATGCCACCACAGAACCTGATGCATCCTCCGGTCTTCCTGAAAGCATAAATTCAGAAGGATTAAGCACCTGCTTTAGCCCATCCTCTCTCATTTCAAAAACACCTATTTCATTTGTGGAACCGAATCTGTTTTTTACGCCTCTTATAATTCTATATGCAGCATGTCTGTCCCCTTCAAAATAAAGTACAGTATCTACCATGTGTTCAAGGACTCTTGGGCCTGCCACTACGCCTTCTTTTGTTACATGACCTACTATAAAAACGGGAATGGTATTTCCCTTCGCTATTTGCATAAGAGTATTAGTTGACTCCCTTACCTGACTTACACTTCCCGGAGCCGAACTAATGTCTTCCCTAAAAATGGTTTGAATGGAATCTATTACCACTGCATCAGGCTTTACCTCTGTTATCACACTTTCAATGGAGTCAAGACTGGTTTCTGCAAGCAGCTTAAGATTGTCACTAAACTTTCCCATTCTGTTAGCTCTAAGTTTTATTTGTTTTAAGGACTCTTCTCCTGATATATAAAGTATGTTTTTTCCTGCCCCTGACATATTTCTACATACCTGAAGTAAAAGTGTGGACTTTCCTATTCCCGGATCTCCCCCTACCAAAATAAGTGCTCCGGGAACTATTCCGCCACCTAAAACCCTGTCTAATTCAGTAAATCCCGTAGTTATTCTTTCTTCATCATTAGCCGTAACTTCATTAATAGCCACAGGCTTGCTGTTTAACAGACTTCTTTTTGTCTGCTTACCGTTATTTTTAACCAATTCTTCCACAAAAGTGCCTACTTCCCTGCACCCCGGACACACTCCCATCCACTTTGAGGATTCATATCCGCACTCTTTACAGAAGAATACTGTTTTTCCTGATTTTGCCATATTTTTCCTTTTCCCAATTAGTTTATTATATAAAAAACAATGCTGCTGTACTAATGCAAAATTATATTCACATTAATACAACAGCTTCGTTAATTTCGTACCTGTTTATGCAGCTACAACTTTAACCACGGTCATGCTGCCTTTTTGCAAGTCAACGTCAAATGTAATCTTTCCTCCAACATCAGTTTTAGAAACGCCTAAATCCTTGTCATCCACAAACACACTGTATTCCTTGTTTGATTCTAATTCTAATGTAATCTGTGTCTGTCCTGTACCTTCAACGAAGAAAGTAACTTCATCTGCTGTCTCTTTAAAAACATTTACTGCTGTTCCCGGAATTGATTCATACACAAAAGTTCCGTTTCTTTCTAATTTTGTCATTTCATTCCATGTCTTTACCTTATACAAGTCACCTGCTACCTCAAAATCTGCAAGTTTCTTCTTTTCCGGTAAATCATAGTTACCAAAACTAATTGATCCGTTACTTTCTTTTTTGATTAATTCCTTGACTGTTGCCATTTCATCCTCCTGTTCACTGTCACTTTGGTGACCTTTCTCTAGATATGAACATTGTACCATAAAACTACAAATAATTGCGAAAAAAGTATGAATTTTTTATAACTTTTTTTCAATTAATTTTCCTGCTTATTTTCCCTGTCCACCTTAAAGGTTACCTTTCCATTTTTACATGAAACAGTAACTTTATCATTGTTATTTACATTGCCGGAAAGCACCTCTTCTGCTAAAGCATCCTCCACCTTTGACTGAATTTTCCTTCTAAGTGGTCTTGCTCCGAATTTTTTGTCATAGCTTTCCTTAGCTATCATATTTTTTAAGGTCTCCGTAAATTTAAGTTCTATTGCCATTTGCTCTTTTATCTGTTTTGCCAGATTTTTAAGCATTATGCCTACGATATTTTTAACCTCTTTTTCAGTAAGAGAATGGAATACTATTATGTCATCAATTCTGTTGATAAACTCAGGCTTAAACATAAGCTTAACTTCTTCCATAACGTCAGATTTCATTTTTTCGTAGTCCTTCTTTTCGTCATTTACAACACCAAAGCCTAAATTTTTCGGATCCACAATTCTGTTTGCTCCCACATTACTTGTCATAATGATAATAGTATTCTTAAAGCTTACTTTCCGACCCTTTGAGTCTGTAATATGACCGTCATCTAACACCTGTAAAAGTACATTAAATACATCCGGATGGGCTTTTTCCACTTCATCAAAAAGAATAACAGAATAAGGATTTCTTCTTACCTTATCACTGAGCTGACCGCCCTCATCATATCCCACATATCCCGGAGGTGAACCTATCATTTTTGAGACACTGTGTTTTTCCATATATTCAGACATATCAATTCTGATAATGGAATCCTCGGTGCCAAAAACAGCTTCTGCCAAAGCCTTTGAAAGCTCTGTTTTTCCCACACCTGTAGGCCCTAAAAACAAAAATGAACCTATAGGTCTGTTAGGATTTTTAAGTCCTACACGACCTCTTCTTACGGCTTTTGCCACGGCACTTACTGCCTCATCCTGTCCTACCATTCGTTTATGCAAAACTTCTTCCAGTTTAAGAAGTCTCTTTTGCTCATTTTTTTCTAATTTAGTAACAGGAATACCGGTCCACATTGATACTATATCCTCAATTTCCCTGTCAGTAATCTTCTGTCTGTTTTCCTTCTCTGATAATTCCCACTTTTCATTTTCAATCTTTACCCTGTTTTCTAATTTGTCCAGCTTCTTTTTAATTTCTGCTGCTGTACTAAAATCAGCATTTCTAACATACATATCCAATTCTAATTTAAGTTCAGCTATTTGTATCTCTTTATTTCTAATAGCCTTAGGCTTCGGATCCTCATGAATACGTTTCTTTGAGCAGGCTTCATCTATTAAGTCAATTGCCTTATCCGGCAGATTTCTGTCGTTAATATATCTCATTGACAGTTTTACCGCTGCTTCAATGGCTTCATCAGTAATATTTATTTTGTGGAAATCCTCATAGGACTTTCTTAGGCCTTTAAGAATTTCTATTGCATGCTCCTTAGTTGGTTCTTCTACTGTTATTGGCTGGAACCTTCTTTCTAAAGCAGCATCCTTTTCAAAATATTTTCTGTATTCATTAATAGTTGTGGCACCTATTACCTGCAAAGTTCCCTTTGTAAGGGAAGGCTTTAATATATTAGAAGCATCCATTGAGCCTTCAGCACTTCCTGCCCCTACAATCATATGAATTTCATCAATAAATATTATTACATTTCCTGCTGCCTCAACTTCATCTATGATACTTTTTAATCTGTCTTCAAATTCTCCTCTGTACTTAGCCCCTGCCACGGTGCCGGTTAAATCAAGACTTATGATTTCCTTGTCCTCCATGTTTTTTGGAACTTTTCCCTCCACAATTCTTGTGGCAATTGCCTCAACGATAGCTGTTTTCCCAACTCCCGGCTCTCCAATTAAACAAGGATTGTTCTTTGTTTTCCTGCTAAGTATCTGCAATGCTCTTTGAATTTCAATATCCCTGCCTATAACCGGGTCTAACTTGCCTTCTCTTGCTTCTTCAGTTAGATTTCTTCCGTATTTTTCCAAGGCTGTTTTTCTGCTTTGTCTGCCATTTCCTTTTCTGTCATCCTTAAAATACTTCTTTGCCTCACTTTGACTGCGACCACAAAGCCTTAATATATCCATGCATACTTTCTTTGTATTAACATCATAACTGGTAAGTATTTTGCCGGCTTCACATGTTCTATCTGTAACCATTGCCATTAAAATATGCTCGGTTCCTATTTCCTTAAGTCCCTGCATATTAGCTTCACTATAGGCATTTTCCAATATTAAATTAGCTTTATAATTATATTCTAACTGTCTTTTATCCGGTATAACGTCCTTCGCCTTAATATCCACGTCATAACCTGCTTCCATAAACCCGATAACATCTGAATATGTGAATTTGTAGTGACTAAGCAGTTTAGCCGTAACACTGTCTGCCACTCTGCACATACCGGCTAAAATATGTTCTGTTCCTATATATTTAATTTTACAAAGGTGAGCAATATAATTAGCATAGGCTAATGCCCTATCAGCCTGTTGCGTAAAAACATATTTTCCCATCTGTTCTTCCTCCATATTATTGTCAGATATAAAGTATAACCATTATTTATGTCAAATATTTAAACTGTTTTTTAAGAAAGGAGTAACTCTAACCTGTATTTTTGTTAGAATCACTCCTTTGTTATTATCTGCTACTTATTAATTAATATCAATAAATTCAAAATCATCATCGTCCTCTTCTTCATCATCAGCAAGCATGGACTTTAATGTTTCTTTTATATCTTCTTCCGTTTCTTTTTGAGCTGCCTTTGTATCATTTTCAATTTTTTCTTCTTTTGAAATTGTCTCCGGTGCTTTCTCCTGATTATCTTCTACAGTTTCAGGAATTTCTTCTACGGTTTCATCCTCTGTAATATCAATGAAAACTTCTCCGTCTTCATCATCTTCTCCACCGTAAAATCCTTCATCAGATTCTAAATCCGAACCAAAAGTAGGCTGGTCACCATAAGTTCTTGTCATAACATCTCTTCCAAAGAACTTTGATGAATCATCTTCCTCTTCCGGTGTAAGCTCATCTGATTCAAGGTTAAATGTAGGAGCCTCTTCATTGTCTTCCTGCACATTCTCCTGTATATCTTCCGGAATAAATTCCTCTACAGGCTCTTCAATTTCTTCTAAAGGCTCTTCAGAATCAATATTATCTATATCTTCTTCCTCTTCTGCCTTCTTTTCTTTCTTTGACTTCTTCTTTTTCTTTTTAGGACTCTCTTCTTTTGTTTCCTCTACATCAGGCTTATAATTGTTGTCTTTGTCTTTCTTAATCCTCTTTTCCTTTTTGTTTAAACCAATGTTAATACACAGGAAAATCAAAATAATTATAACAACAACCAATCCACACATAACTTTTAAGAAAATATTATATTTTTCCACAAGCTTGTTATAATCTTTTTCAAGGTTATTATAGGCTTTAGCTGCTGCCTCTGACTGATTATTTGCATCATTTGATACTAAATATCTCTGGAAGCACTTCTCATTATCATCATAGCAGTAAAGATTTGTTTCTCCATTCCAGTTCATGGCATAAACTAAATACATTCCCTGCTCTTCATCTAATGCCCAGGCATTTACTTCATTATCAACTATTGTTATTTTCTTCTTGTCATAATTCTTAAGAATACCATCTGTTTTTTCCGGTTTTACAATGGTATACATTCTGCTTTTGATTTTTATATTATACATTGGATAAAATACATCTTTATCCTTGTCATATATATAAAATCCCTTTGTTTCATCATTATAAAGGTAAAATGCAGTGATTTTCTTTACTTCGCCTTTGATACATGTATACTTCTTATCATTGTATTTTTCACTTGACTTTGTAAATCCGTCAGGAATATCTGCTTTTGGAAAAGATGAAGATATTTTCATCTGTTTCTTTCCTACTTTTACCGTTGTTTTCTTAGAACTGCTGTCTGTTTTCGGAGTGTCAGATGTATTTGAACCATCTCCATTTTCTGCCTTATACGATTCATCTTCATCAGCAGTCAGTTTAGTTGTATTCAAAGTATATTTCTGAACAGTTCCACTTGTTGATGTTACAGATACTTCTGTTAAGTTTTTTCCTGTATCCATCTTTGTGTTTGCCCACTCTTTTTCAACAACAGCTTTAGATGTGGAATCAGCCGGCACTGCTTCTATCTGAATTTTTTCAGTAGTAGACAACACTGTAAGATTATAAGTATAAGTAGTTGAATTAAAATTCATCTTAACTTCTGTCTTATTTCCTGCTGCATCTACTGCATATACCTTTAGTGAAGACAAATCCGTTGCCTGGTCTGCACTTACACATGTAGCAGTTCCAATAACTAAAACAAATAAAGTTACAACCGTTACCCACAGATTTCTAATTTTCATCATATCATTACCATCCTTTTACAAAAGATTCTTGTGTATCTTTTATTATTTATTCTTAAACCTTAATTATATGACAATTATGCCTCGTCTATAGCCTTTCCTATGTCATTACGCATATATTTATTTTCAAAATCAATTAATTTTGTTGCTTCATATGCGTTGGCTCTTGCTTCTTTAAGGTTAGCTCCCTTAGCTGTAACACCTAGGACACGACCTCCATTAGTAACTATTTTCCCATCAGATAATTTAGTTCCTGCATGGAAAACATAATATCCTTCTTTGTTTTCAAAGTTTTCCAATCCTTTGATTTCAAAGCCCTTTTCATAAGAAACCGGATATCCGTCGCTGGCTAAAACAACACAAACTGCTGCATTATCCTCAAACTCTAATTGAATCTTATCAAGAGTTCCGTCAATACATGCTTCAAAAACATCAACAATGTCATTTTTCATTCTTGGAAGAACTACCTGTGCTTCAGGATCACCGAATCTTGCATTGTATTCAAGTACCTTTGGTCCATCTTCAGTAAGCATAAGTCCAAAGAAAATAATTCCCTTAAATTCTCTTCCCTCAGAAGCCATTGCATCAACAGTTGCCTGATATATATATTTCTTACAAAATTCATCAACTTCCGGTGTGTAAAACGGACTTGGTGAGAATGTTCCCATTCCTCCGGTGTTAAGTCCCTTATCACCATCCTTTGCACGTTTATGATCCTGTGCTGATGTCATAATTTTAATTGTTTTTCCATCTACATAAGAAAGAACTGAAACCTCACGTCCTGTCATAAATTCTTCTATAACAATAGTATTTCCGGCATTACCAAACTTCTTATCAAGCATCAGTTCTTTAACACCATCCATAGCTTCTTCCTTTGTCTGACAGATAAGCACCCCTTTACCAAGAGCCAGCCCGTCTGCCTTAAGAACTATAGGATACTTGGAAGTTTCAAGATATTCCATTGCTGCCTCAGGTGAAGTAAAGTTCTCATATCCTGCTGTAGGAATATTATATTTCTTCATTAAATCTTTTGAGAAAGCCTTTGAGCCTTCAAGTATTGCAGCATTTTTTCTTGGGCCAAACACTCTAAGTCCTGCCTCTTCAAACTTGTCAACTATACCACCAACTAAAGGATCATCCATTCCTACTACCGTAAGATCAATTTCATTTTCCTTTGCAAAGTCAACTAACTTGTCAAATTCCATTGCACCAATATTAACACATTCAGCTATCTGTCCGATTCCTGCATTTCCCGGTGCACAGTAAATCTTATCAACTTTGCTGCTTTTTGCAACTGAAGTTGCAATAGCATGCTCTCTTCCACCACTTCCAACAATTAAAACTTTCATCTTTGTCTCTCCTTAAATATGTAACGCCTCCTACCTTCGGTGGTTGGCAATTCGTCGGAAACATTCCTAAAAATGAACTTCTTCATTTTCTATAAACGTTTCCTCCTCAAATAATTCCGTTTGCTATGTCGTTGATGGCCTTTGGTAAAATCTTCCATTCAGCCTGCTCCATAACACGCTTCTGCAAAATTTCCGGTGTATCTCCCGGCAATACTTCAACAGCCTTCTGGTAAATAATAGGACCTGTATCTGTACCTTCATCTACAAAATGCACCGTGGCACCTGTAACCTTAACACCTCTTTCTAACGCTTTTTCATGAACATGTAATCCATAAAATCCGTTACCGCAAAATGATGGTATTAAAGACGGATGAATATTTATAATTCTGTTTCTGTATTTTGCAATAAGTTCAGGCGGCAACACAACTAAAAATCCAGCTAATACAATAAGATCTAAATTGTATGAATCAATCTTTTCTATTAAAGCATCATTAAACTTTTCCCTGCTTTCAAAATCCTTTATACATACTGATTCAGCTGCTATGCCATTTTCCTTTGCCCTTGTAAGGGCATATGCATCTTTTTTATTACTAATAACTACTTCTATTGAAGCATTTGTAATGTCTCCACTTTTAACTGCATCAATTATTGCCTGAAGGTTTGTTCCTCCACCGGAAACTAAAACTCCAACTCTTAACATAATTCAACACCTTTTTCTCCGGCTTCAACATATCCTAATTCATAACATGTTTCGCCTGCTGCCTTTAATGCTTCCATTGTCTTTTCTACATCTGTTTCATCAATTGCCAGTACCATGCCAATACCCATATTGAAAGTATTGTACATCATTTCCTCTGCAATATCTCCCTCTTTTGCAAGAAGGTCAAAAAGTGCAGGAACCTTGTAGCTGTCCTTTTTAACTACTGCCTTTACGCCATCAGGTAACATTCTAGGAATATTTTCATAGAATCCGCCACCTGTAATATGGCTGCATCCCTTTATTTTAACTCCTGCATCCTTAACATTTCTCAATGCCTTAACATATATTCTTGTAGGAGCAATTAATGCCTCTCCTAATGTCTTTCCTAATTCATCATAATATGTATTAAGAGTTTCCTCTGTCATGTCAAAGACTTTTCTTACAAGGGAAAATCCATTGCTGTGAACACCTGTTGAAGCAATACCAATAAGCTTGTCTCCCGGTTTAATATTTTCTCCTGTAATTAAATCCTTTTTATCTACCACACCTACTGCAAATCCTGCCAAATCATATTCATCTACCGGCATAAGTCCCGGATGTTCTGCTGTCTCGCCACCTACAAGTGCTGCCCCTGACTGCTTACAGCCTTCTGCCACACCACTTACAATAGTAGCAATCTTTTCAGGATAGTTCTTTCCACATGCAATATAATCAAGGAAGAATAAAGGCTCTCCACCTGAACATGCAATATCATTAACACACATGGCAACACAGTCAATTCCTATTGTGTCATGCTTATCCATAACAAAAGCTAATTTTACTTTTGTACCACATCCGTCAGTTCCTGATAAAAGAACAGGTTCCTCCATTCCTTTAATTTTGCCCATGTCAAATGCACCGGCAAAACCACCAATACCACCTAACACTTCCGGTCTCATTGTTTCCTTAATGTGCTTTTTCATTAATTCAACTGACTTATATCCTGCTTCAATATCTACTCCTGCCTTCTTGTAATCCATATTAAACTCCTTCTTGTTTTCTCTAATAATTCTTGTATCCGGTTTCTTTTAACCTGGCGTCTTTTTCAACAACAGAATCTTTCATCTCCCTGCTGAAATCTTTTAGTTTATTTAAAATGTCATTATCTGATGTGGCAAGAATCTTTGCTGCCAGGATTCCTGCATTCTGTCCTCCATTAATGGCAACTGTAGCCACAGGAATGCCTGATGGCATCTGTACGATAGAATATAGTGAATCAACTCCTCCTAAATCAGAAGTCTTCATAGGTATACCAATAACCGGCATTGGGAATAATGCTGCACACATTCCAGGAAGATGAGCTGCCTTTCCTGCTCCTGCTATTATAACCTTAATTCCTCTTTCTTCTGCACCTTTTGCCCATTCAAAGAATATATCCGGCTCTCTGTGAGCTGAAATAATGGTCATCTCATAATCAATTCCCATCTTATCAAGGAATTCTGCTGCTTTGCTCATTACCGGCAGATCTGAATCACTGCCCATTACAATACCTACTTTAGACATTTTGCTCTCCTTTTTCTTTTCGATAAATATGTTATTTTTTCAACAATCTTCATTGTATCATAATACTTACAAATTATGAAGAAAAAAATCATACTTATAACGGTTTATTTAACATTTCCGTGCCGTCAAGTACAAATTTTCCATTCTTTATAATGGTAATCTCTTCTCCTGCCTTAGTTACAGCCGTAATTTCACCTATTTCATCATAAGGAATGGTTATATCTGTATGACATCCGAAATATGCCTTTGAAATATCAGTTTTTCTAAGAGCCGATACTTCATTTTCCCTGGCCACGATCTCTTTTCCGTCAGGGTTATAGGTTTTAATTTCTTCCTCATAACTGTAACAGGTATCTCCCACTGCAAAATGAGGGCCCATTTTTTCCACAATTAAAATAGGAAGCTTATACACTGCCCCAAACTTTCCTGCCATAGCATAAGCTGTTGTATTAGTACCAATGGCAAATTCACCTATAGGAAGAGTTTCATGATTATATAAAACATTTTCTTTTATATATATTTTATTTTCCTCTTCGCTATCAAAGTTGCTACAGTTATAATCTTTAACCTTTCCATCTTCAAAGGTCATTTCAAAATTTTTATATTTAAGTTTTCCTAAATAAACTTCACTTACATGTAATAGTCCCTGAGTTCCCTTAAGCTTAGGCGATGTAAAAACCTCCCCTAAAGGAATGTTTACGTCTGCAAGACAGTTTTCAAAGTTAGTTTCTTTTTCAGGATTTGCCAGTTCATGCATCATAACCTTAATATCTGTTTTGTTCCTGCCCTGACCTTTTACTTTCACATAAACTGCTTTATCTAAGGCATCAATTAAACATTGCTGAACCTTTGCATATTTTTTCTCATCTAATGTGTTAATTTTCACTGTGGCATCGAACATTTCCCTGAAATTCTCACCAAATTCCGGTATTGGGAATGCTATAATGGTAAAACTTCTTTCGTCCCCTTTTATATATTCCTGAATGATTTGCTGATACTCCATGGTAAACTCAACCTTAAGCTTCTGCTGCTTTCCGTCAAGGGAATATGCCTCTTTTTTGTTTTCCGGTTCAAAAGGATTTTCACCAAACACCTCTATTACAGCAGGACCTGCCATTTTAGAAGCCATTTCTTTTCTGTTTTCAAAAGCCTGTTTAGAAACTTCCAGTTTTCTTTTTACATAAGCCTTATCTAAATACAATGCTTCGTCAAATTTGTGGTCAAACCAGTATTGCCTGTTAAAATTTGTAGACCCATATCCTCTAGGGTAAATAACCGACTTAAGTCCCATTTTTTCAAAATTTTTAATGGCCGCTTTTACAATTCGCTCAAATCCAATATTATATCTTATATCAACAGTTTCTTTAATTGATAAATCTTTTCCGGTATTAATAAATCCCTTTCTGTACCCTTCCGTGTATACAAGGGCTAAACTGTCGATTTTCTCCTGATCTAATGAATTAAGATATTTTGCCATTTCTATTTCATTATATCCCACGTGTTCTCCGTAATAGTATAAATATCTCAAGTCCTGCAGGTCGCTTTTTGTAACAATATCCGTTGCAAAGGTATTGTCAGGATTAATCATGGCATCAACTGAAGCTTCAGTAAAAATCTCAGTATTATCTCTCATAAAGGAACAGAGAGTTTCCCTGATTCCATCTACGGTTATGTCCTCCATAGCCTCAAAATCAACATATATTTCTATAAAAAGTTCAAACCATGATACTGAGATTTCTTCCTGTTTTCTATAAAGATTTCCGATAGTTTTCCTTATTTGTTCATACAGAAAACACAGCATCTTTCCATAGTCATCTCCAAGCTTTTTCACTGCAAACTCAGGATTTGCATAGCTTTCACTATAATTTTCATTATATACATCATTATATAAATCATAGTTAATGCGTTCTAATTCCCTAAGCTCTAACTTTTTTATTTCACCGCTGATTATTTTCTGATATATGTTGTCTAAATGACAAATAAACTTTGCAGTTCTTCTGAAATAATCTCCATAAGGCTCTTTTATGAGACTTTCACCGGCAATTTCATTAATTCTGCTTATTGCCATATCATAACGTTCTCTTACGATATCCATACACGCACCTCATTAAATATAAATTAAATACATTCCCAAAACTCCAAGCCATATAACTGCATTGGCAATGGTTCCAATGTATGTATACATCATAAACTTATTCTCTTCTTTAAAGCTGTTTATCCCTACAATAAACCCTGCAATAGATGTAATAAAAGCAAACAAAGTCAAAAGACCTACGTAAATTCCTGCTTTTCCTTTCATTGCCACGGAAATTGCAATTGCCAAAATAATAACCAGCAAGCTCTCAATGGCAATAAGTGTAGAGGATTTTCCACCTTTTGTATACTTTCTAAGAGGAATTTTTTTTGCTTTTTTATCTTCTTTCTCTTCTAATCTTACTTTCTTGCTCTTTCTCACTTATATTTACCCTCAATCTGTTTTTTATGCACCTTTATATATGCTTTCGCACCCTTGTAAATTTCATTGTCACATAACCTAAAAAGCCGCCTATGGTATTTAAGAAAATGTCGTCAACGTCAAATGCTCCAACCTTTAATAAAAGCTGTGCCGTCTCTATTCCCAAACTAAAAAGCATGGCAAGAAGTGTAACGCTAATAACATTTTTGCATATTTTCTTCTTTGAGATAGTCGGAATTAAAAAGCCAAAAGGCATAAAACATATAACATTTCCAACTAAGTTTACAATGGTTACATTCCAGCCGTAGGTATGCCGCATATCCCAAAATCTTGTTATTTCTTTAAACAACGTAAGATTATACCTGTAATTTTTACTAACCATTGACCTGTCTAAGGTCTCTGATAAAAACATAAAATAAAGGGCGGCAAGCATATAAAGTACAAAAAATAATCTGCCAAAATTTCTGACTCTTCTATCTGTTTTTGTCAACTTGCATCTCCTGACTATTTAGCACCATACTGCTCATAATACTTATCAATTGCTGACTTTATCTCATCGTTAATCACAACTTTTCCGTTGCATTCTCTGTTGTATAAATGCTCCACAACATCTGCCATAGTAACAATGGCATTAGTTTCAAATCCGTAAAGATCCTTTACTTCATCAAGGGCACATTTTTCTCCACCTTTTCCAACTTCCATTCTGTCAAGGGAAACCATAAGTCCTACAATGGTAACATCTGCTGCTCCCTTTACTTTTGGAACTGTTTCCTCCATAGACTTACCTGATGTTGTAACATCTTCAATCATTACCACTCTGTCACCGTCTTTTAAAGTGCTTCCAAGGAAGCTTCCCTTGTCTGCTCCGTGGTCTTTCTCTTCTTTTCTATCTGAACAATAACGGATTTCTTTTCCATATAATTCATTAAATGCAATAGCTGTAACCACTGCAAGAGGTATTCCCTTATATGCCGGTCCGAAAAGCACATCAAAATCATCACCATATCTGTCGTGTATTGCCTTTGCATAATACTGACCTAATCTGTGAAGCTGGGAACCTGTAACATAAGCTCCTGCATTCATGAAAAATGGAGACTTTCTACCACTTTTAAGTGTAAACTCTCCAAACTTTAAAACATCACTTTCTACCATAAATTCTATAAACTCACTCTTATATGCTTCCATTGTTAAATCTCCTTATTATAAATATTCAATTTACTTAACACTTCCTATCAGATTGTTTATATCTTCAACTCCATGTCTTTCCATATAATCCTCAATTCCTTCAATAACTTCTATTGTGGTATTTGGATTGTTAAAGTTGGCCGTTCCTACCGACACTGCCGTGGCACCTGCTAATATAAATTCAAGAGCATCCTTAGCACTTGCAATTCCGCCCATTCCAATAATAGGAACTTTAACCGCATTTGCCACCTGATATACCATTCTTACAGCTACAGGTTTAATTGCAGGACCTGATAATCCTCCTGTTTTGTTAGCTAAAACAAACTTCTGTCTTTCAACATCAATCTGCATTCCTGTTAATGTATTAATTAAAGACAAAGCATCTGCGCCACCTGCCTCTGCAGCTCTTGCCATTTCCGTTATGTCTGTAACATTTGGACTTAATTTCATAATAACCGGCTGTTTTGCAACCGCTTTTACAGCCTTGGTTATAGCCTCAACCGCCTTTGGATCCTGACCGAATGCAATTCCACCATGCTTTACATTCGGGCATGAAATATTTATTTCCAACATATCAACACTTTCGTGTCCTAATTTTTCCACTACGTCAATGTAATCTTCCGTAGTTCTTCCACATACATTTACAATTATATTGGTATCATAGTTCTGTAAATACGGAATATCTCTTTTGGCAAATAAATCATATCCCGGATTTTGAAGTCCCACTGCATTAAGCATTCCACCGTAAGTTTCTGCAATTCTCGGTGTAGGATTTCCTTCCCATGGTACATTTGCCACACCTTTTGTAACTACTGCTCCAAGTCTGTTTAAATCTACAAACTCTCCGTATTCAGCTCCGGAACCGAAAGTTCCTGAGGCAACCATAACCGGATTTTTAAATTCAACTCCCGCAATATTAACTTTTGTGTTCATTACAGTTCTACCTCCTCTGCCAAAAATACCGGACCATCCTTACAAATACGTTTGTTGTTTACATTTGAATGAGCATCCTTATCCTTTGACTTACACACACAGGCAAGGCACGCCCCAATACCGCATGCCATTCTCTCTTCTAATGAAAGCTGACACTCTATTCCTTTTTCCATGGCATATTCTTTAATCGCCCTAAGCATAGGTGTTGGACCACAGGCGTATATTACGTCTCCCTGTATTTCTTTATCCTTTATGGCATCAATAACCGTTCCCTTAGTTCCGCAGCTTCCGTCTTCCGTTGCGATATAAAGACTTCCGTTTTCCTGCAATTCCTTAGTAAGAAAAAGTTCATCCCTGTAGCCTGCCACAATCTGAACCTCTGCCTTATCCTTTAATGCTTCTGCCAAACCTACCATTGGCGGGATTCCAATTCCTCCACCAATTAAAATGGCTTTTTTATTTTCACGCTGCATAAATCCATTTCCAAGAGGTCCTATTAATTCAATCCCGTCTCCTGACTTATAGCCTGACATTTCTTCCGTGCCGCCACCAACAACACGGTATACTATTCTGATTGTTCCGTTTTCCTTATCTATCTCACATATGCTGATAGGTCTTGGCAACAATTTAGTTTTGTCCTTACAGTAAATTGAAACAAACTGCCCTGCAACTGCACTGTCTGCCGCCTTAGTTTTTATTATCATACTGTAAATTCCGGTACCAATGCATTCCTGACTGACAACAACTGCTTTTTCCTTTTCTCTCATAACTAATCCATCCTTATTAAAATTTCACTAGAAAATTGAATTAATATCCTCAATCATATCTATAACTGCCTGACGTGATGCATCGGCATAATTTAATTCTCCAAATTTGGCATATTTATCCTGCTTGTATGCACATATAATTCCTCTTGAAGAGTTTACAATGGCACCAAGTCCGTCCTCGTTGAAATATGGTCTTAAGCCTTCTGCAGTTCCACCTTGTGCTCCGTATCCCGGTACCAGAATGTAGCTCTTTGGCATAATTTTTCTTAAAACTTTTCCCATTTCCGGATATGTGGCTCCTACAACTGCACCAATGTAGCTGTATTCATCACCCATGTGCTCCTGACCCCATTTTGCCACATATTCACCAACAAGCTCATACAAAGGCTTTCCATCAATTAATCTGTCCTGAAACTCTCCACTTGATGGATTTGAAGTTTTAACTAAAATAAATAATCCCTTGTTTTCTTCCTTACATACATCAATAAAAGGCTTGATTCCATCTGTTCCAAGATATGGATTAACAGTTGCAAAGTCTTCATCAAATAATGAATATGTTTTGCTTCCAACCTGAACCTTTCCAAGATGACCTGTAGCATATGCTGCTGATGTGGAGCCAATATCTCCACGCTTTACATCTCCTATTACAACTAAGTCTTTTTCCTTTGCATAATCTACAGTCTTTTTAAATGCCACAAGTCCCGGAATACCAAACTGCTCATACATGGCTATCTGCGGTTTTACTGCCGGAATTAAATCATATGTAGCATCAATAATTCCTTTATTGTACTGCCATATAGCTTCTGCTGCTCCCTCAAGAGTTTCTCCATATTCCTCAAAAGCCTTTTTTGTAATATGCTCCGGCAAATAACTCATCATAGGGTCTAAACCTACTACTACCGGTGCATTGGTTTCTTTAATTTTCTTAACTAATTTATTAATCATTCTATTTCTCTCCTTTATTGTATACTACATTGCCATTTAAAATCGTATATTCAACCTCTCCGGATACCCTGTAACCATTAAAAGGTGTATTTTTTCCTTTAGAAGCAAATTCATTTGAGTCAATAACATATTCTTTATTTGGATTGATAATGGTAACATCTGCTATGGCTCCTTCATTTAATGTTCCTTTGTTAATTCCAAGAACCTTCGCAGGATTGTAACTCATTTTTGCAGCCATCTGAAGGGGTGTAATATGTCCTTTTTTTACCAGATTAGTTATGGTAAGTGCCACAGATGTTTCAAGTCCCACGATTCCAAAAGGTGCATGCTCTAAATCCTTCGCCTTTTCCTCTGCACTGTGGGGAGCATGGTCTGTGGAAATAACATCCATTATATCATCACTTAATCCCTTTATTAATGCTTCCATATCCTCTCTTGTTCTAAGAGGAGGGTTCATTTTGAAATTAGCATCATTAGAAGTAATATCATCACTGCACATGGAAAAATGATGAGGGCACACCTCTGCGGTAACCTTTACTCCCTCTTCCTTAGCACGTCTTACCATTTCCACGCTGTCTTTTGTGGAGCAATGGCATAAATGCAATTTAGCACCTGTTTCCTTTGCTAAAAGAATATCTCTTAAGGCTATAACATCTTCCACTGCATTGCTTATTCCCTTAACCCCTAACTCCTTTGACTTGTCTCCTAAGTTAATAACTCCGCCTTCTACAAGGTTTATGTCTTCACAATGTGCCAAAACCGGAATATCCGCTTTTTTAGCATTTTTCATTGCTTTTCTATATACACCGGAATTCATAACAGACTTTCCATCTTCACTTATGGCACAGATTCCTGCTGCCTTTAGTCCCTCTACATCTGTAATTTCAACTCCTGCCATGTTTTTGGTAACTGCCCCTACAGGAAGTACATTGGTAAGCCCTACGGCTTTTCCCTTATCTATAATGTATTTAACTGTTTCCGGGGAATCTACTACAGGTTTTGTATTCGGCATGCAGCATACGGTAGTAAATCCACCTTTAGCAGCTGCCCTGCTTCCTGTTTCTATATCTTCTTTATATGTTAATCCCGGATCTCTGAAATGCACATGCAAATCTATAAGTCCCGGCATTACATAACAGCCTTTAGCATCTATAATCTGATTCGCTTCATTTTCAATATGTGAAGCTTTTTTTACTATTACTCCCTTATCAATCAGAATATCCATAACACTGTCAAGATTTTCTGATGGATTAAGAACCCGTCCGTTTTTTATGAGTATTGACACCTATAAATCCTCTTTCTTATATATTTACCTTTAAAAGGCACAAAAATCCATATAAAAGTATAGCAAAAAAACACATCCCTTTCAATATAAAGAGATGTGTTCTAACTTTTAATTTGAAGTTCTTTTGTAAATTGTTATTAATCCGTCCACATTATACACCACTTCATACTTGCCTGAAGCAATAATATTGCTAAACTTCTCTTTTTCAGTATCATATCTTGCATCCACTACCAGATAATCAGTATATATATCACTTTCAAGATGATTCTGATCATATAAAATAAGGTTCTTTGACAAATGTGGTACCAAAAATCCTGATGCACATACTGAAGCATCCTCCGGAACCATGTCCAGTGCCTTGTTAAGTCCCTGATATGTAGCCTTATCCGCATTATATCTTGATACATAATATGGTGCCTTCTGGTAAATGCTTCCCATAAACATTACACTGGCACATATTACCGAAACAGTTGCCAGTTTCTTTGCCCTGTTTATATCCATATCTGCTATGTTTAATATAATTGCATACATCATAAGTGCTATAACACTAAAATCGTATTGGAATGTTATATCATGCATATATAAATATGTCGGCAATAAATTAATGATTATAAACGGAAGAAGTAATATATATCTTGAATACTTCTTTCCTGTTGTAAAAAGCACTGCTGCTACAGGAACAAGCATGGAAATGATATATCCGATTTTATCCATTGAGTTATCATTTGTGTTTCTTATAATCTGACTGATGGCATAACCCGGATTAGCCAAAAGCGTCTCAAATACCTGAATAAGACCTCCATCCTGAGTAAAGTATAAATTTCCAAATCTATATTCCTGTATTCCAAGACCATAGCTATTTACTATGGCTGTTGCCATAGCGAAGTAAATTGCTGATGCCACAATAAGAATAACACCACGTTTTTTATCCTTCTTTGAAAACAGGAAGAATATCCCCAATATAAACACATAAACCGGTGCATCTTCCTTAACCATCAATGACAAAATTGCAAATATAACAGCTGCAACGTTCTTCTTTTTTTCAACTGCCCAGGCTAACATTAACAGAAAAAATGTTATAAAGCAGTTTTCGTGAATATCATAAAATGTTCCGCCTGCCGTAGCCGGATACAAAGCATATATCAGTGAAACTGCAATTGCCATCTGGTTAGATAACTTGTGATGTTTACAAAGTAATAATATTGGTATAACAGGAATGGCAACCATAAATGCCTGTATAAGCTGAACTGTTATGGCGTTATCAAATATAAAATATATTGGAAGCGCTATATAAAATATAGGTGAAAAATGCACTGCAAAATGTGAAAGCAATTTATTTCTCTCTACTGTAGTGCTGATGGTTCCTTTTTGCTTCATATATTCATACATTTGAGCAAATATACCAAAATCAAATGTTGAATTGCTATATGTAAGATATCTGTATACCGTAACCACTCCTATAAAGGCAAAGAGTAAAACACCAATTACAGCTACAACAATCCATGTTTCTTTTTTAGTTAAATGAATTTTAGCAAAAATATTAAAAATATCCTCTTTCACATACATAAATGCCAAAACTGCAATGACACACAACACTGTTTGGAAACATACATTTCCAATCCGGTTATAATATGATGCATCTCCCCATGAAACGGAATATCCCTGACATGCGCACAAAATTACAAAAAGATACACAAAAGCAAACATAGCCAGTTTTGCCATGGAATCCTTATGTATATAAAGCATGGCCATAAGTGCCATACCTATCACAAATAGACATATGACAATGGCAATATTAGTAGCTCCTCCAAAATTTACATCATTAATGTGCCTGTATGCCCCTCGTATTATTGAACATAACGCCCAACTTCCTACTGCACTTACAAAGAAACCTTCAATGATTTCTTTTTGATACTGCAATAATGATTTGATTTTATTCACTTTCCCTTCCTCACTTATAAAAACTTTTTCTCTATTTTAGCATATATCTTACAACTTATGTGGTAAAATTTTGTTTTTTGATAAAAATAATATTGATTAATGTTTTTTATATGATATACTATGTAGTATTAAATACTATGTTAAGGAGTTTTACAAGTCTATGTATAAGATAATTAGTGACAGTGCCTGTGATTTGTCAAAAAAGTATATTGCAGAACACGATATTACAATAGTTCCTCTTTCAGTTTCATTTGATGGAGAGACATATTACAGGGATTCCATAGATATTTCAAGAGATGAATGTTATGAGAGAATGGTTTCAAATCCGGGAGTTTACCCTAAAACTTCCCTTCCAAGTGTTGACAGCTATTACAATGCTTTTAAGGAATTTACTGACAAGGGTATTCCTGTTGTTTGCTTTACCATTACTCTTATTTTCAGTGGTTCTTATAACTCAGCAATGAATGCAAAGGAAATGATTGAGGAAGAAAATCCTGATGCTAACATTACTGTTATTGATTCTAAGCAAAATACCGTAACTCAGGCTCTTATTATTGACCAGATGGTTAGAATGCGTAATGCAGGAATTTCCTTTGAAGATTCTTTAAAAAAATTAGAGCCTTTAATGGCAAGCGCCCGTATTTTCTTTACAGTAGGTTCTCTTGACTATTTAAAAATGGGTGGTCGTATCGGTAAGCTTGCATCTATTGCCAGCAAAATCGACGTTAAACCTGTTATTATAATGAAAGATGGAGATATCAGCCTTGGGGGTATCGGACGAAACAGAAATAAACTTAAGGCTAAGGTTTTATCAACAGCTAAGGCTTATCTTGATGAAAACGGAAAAGACAATTTCGTGGTTTCCGTAGGATACGGATATGACAAAACAGAAGGTGTCAGCTTTATGAATGATGTAGAGGAAACTCTTGGAGTTAAACTTAATTCTGAAACCAATGTTGCCATTGGTATCGTATCCGGCGTACATACCGGCCCACATCCTATTGGATTAGGTGTAATCAGAAAATATGAAACACTGTAGTTAAACAAGCAACAGCAAAACAGGCAGTCAGAACGTGTTCAAATCACATTCTAACTGCCTATTTATATATCTTCTCTAAATTTCTGTTTTATCTGTCCCACTTATCGCATAGAGACTGTATCTGACTGGTGAATCTTGCCAAATCTTTATTGGTTCCACCTTCATTTCTCTTAATAACAGCCATAAGACGGTTACCTGCTGATACAAGGTTGTCGTAAATTCCATTAGCCCTGCGTTTCTTTGCCTTCTCAGCGATTCGTTGTGGAATACCTTCTTTAATCAACTCACCGGATATTAAATCAAACTCTGTTCCACTATATGGAGCATATGTATCATAACCATGCTGTTTGCTTAACAGTTCTGCAAAAGTATCACACACCTGATCTTCTCCATGAACGACAAACACCTTATCCGGCTTTTTCATCATGGATTCCATCCAGTTAATCAGTCCTTTTTGGTCTGCATGACCACTTACTCCCTTTAAATTTTCAATGTGGGCATTTACTGCAATTTCCTCACCAAAAAGTTTTACTGACTTAGCGCCTTCAAGAAGTGACCTTCCAAGAGTACCTACTGCCTGATATCCCACAAACAAAACAGTACACTCTTCCCTCCAAAGGTTATGCTTCAAATGATGTCTGATTCTGCCGGCTTCACACATTCCTGATGCCGATAAAATAACCTTTGGTTTCATATCTTCATTGATGGCAATGGAATCCTGAGTTGTTACGGAAACATTTAATCCCTCAAATCTCAGTGGGTTAATTCCCTGATTTATAAGTTCCATGGTTTCATCATCAAAACAGTCTATTATATTATTGTTAAACACGTTTGTAGCTTCCACCGCTAAAGGACTGTCAACATAAACCTGAAAATGAGGGAATCCGGGAACCATATTTTCTTTTTTTATAATTCTTAAGAAATATAGCATTTCCTGAGTTCTGCCTACAGCAAAAGACGGAATAACTACATTTCCACCTCTCTCAAAGGTTTCATTTAGTATTCTGGCAAGAGCTCCCACATAATCCGGTCTGTCTCCGTGTAATCTGTCACCATAAGTTGATTCAATAAGAACATAGTCAGCACCATCCATAGGCGTAGGATCTTTAATAATAGGTTTATTAATATTTCCAACATCCCCTGAAAAAATAATTGTTCTCTTTTCCTCTCCCTCAGTTAAAAACATCTTAATGCTGGCAGAACCTAGCAAATGTCCCGCATCCTCGTACTTCACGGAGATTTCATCGCAGATTTTCACCATACTGTCATAGTCCACCGGAACTAACAACTCGCAGGCTGCCACAGCATCATCCATAGTGTATATGGGTTCATAAGGTGCCTCACCAGACCTCTTTGCCTTTCTGTTTCTCCATTCTGCCTCAAACTCCTGAATATGTGCACTATCACGAAGCATTATGTTGCACAAATCACAGGTAGCTCTGGTAGCAAACACCTGTCCTTTAAATCCCTGTTTCACCATCAGTGGAATGAGACCTGAATGGTCAATATGGGCATGGGTAAGAAAAATGTAATCGATTTCTCCTGCTAAAACCGGCAGTTCCTGATTTACATAAATATCCTTTCCCTGCTCCATTCCACAATCCACAAGTACCTTTTTGTCACCAACCTGAATAAAATGACAGCTTCCTGTAACTTCATGGTCTGCTCCTAAAAATGTAAGAATCATAACTAGCACCTCCCTATTCGATTTTATCCGAAACTCATAATTTATATAACAGTAATTATACCATTTTCCCCGGAAGGTCGCTATATATATTTTAGCAAATGTGTTAGATTTAATTAGTTAATTCTGATAATTTATCTGCTCTCCTGTAATTAACGAATACCGTACTAACTTATCCCCATCTAATTTTTCCCTGTGCATGTCCACTGCGGTAATCTGATGATTGTTATAGGTTGTATAATAATAAATCCCCTTGGTTGCATTGCAGCATGAAGTATAAATTGTTATCTCATACTTGCCTTCTTCCACTTCACAGCATCCCCTTTGCTGGTCAACAGAGCCTAGAATATGGAAGAACTGACTGACACTTTCCTCTTCGCCATCTCCTGATACGGAATTCATTTTGGTAAAGGCAACCTTGGCAAATCTTGAAGCTGATGACAAATCCCCCGGAAGCCCCAAAGCTCCCATTCCACGACTGTAGGCATTAAAATCCAAATCCTTTGAAAACTTATTTTCAGGCTGTTTAGGAGATAAATTCATATAATTGTTTAGCATAAACATCTGCTGATCAAAGGGTGGATTGTTGGTAAGAACTCCCACGGGATTGTCATATATATGAAGTCCGTCTGCCATGCATTCCACTGTAATTGAGCTCTTTTCATCTGCAATTATCCAATGAAGCTGTGCAGAAGGCAACTGCTCACTAAAAGGTGTTGCCACCAGATTCATATGGGACAGCGCCTCCCTTGCCTCATCTACATTGGAGTATTGTGCCAAAATCCACATAATAAACTCAAACTGAGCCACATTGGTTTCATTTTCCTTAACTTCCTGATACATGGCATTTCCAACAAAATTAAGCCCTGCCATTCCAAGACCTTTCTCATTAATTGCATCATAATATAGAGGATACTCCCCTACAACATACGCCATGCCCATTATGGCATAGTGATTATCTAAAGCCTTTGTATGTCTAAAATTAATTGGATAATTTCTCGGAGTTATGGCAATTTCATCGCCATATGAAAACTCATAGTCCAATGTTCTTCCAAAATAAAAATCCTTTGTTTTATATGTTGCTGCGGTACACATACTGCCTCCTGGTTTATTTTATAGTATTACGTTTTGCATATATTTATTTTTCTACTGTTGCCTGAACTCTATCTCTCCGGTATCTGCATTCATCCCGTCCACAATTGCAAGGGATTCTAAATGATATCCCAGATTTCTAATTGTTCTACCTCCCGGCTGAAAGCCTTTTTCTTATAATCACTCTTTAATTTCCACTATTTTTCCTGTGTGAATGGCTTTTAATTTATCTTTCATAATTTTATGCATTATCTCATAAGCTTTATCCCCTGTACAATGCCCAGTATAAAAAATAGTGTACATCTTGTTTAATTTTTTTGCAATAGACTCTATATTTGCTATTTCTTCTTTAGTATACCCACCTTTTTTAAACATATGAAACCCACTGATTACTACCATTGGCTCATTGGCAAATTTCTTCTTATATGCCTCTAAAATATTTATAATTCCACAATGTGCACACCCTGATATAAGGGCATTTCCCTTCTTTGTACATATTACAAGGCTTTGCTCATGGGAAAAATCATCTTCTGTAATTTTTCCATCCACTTTTCTTAGAAATTTTATATTTCTCTTTTCTGTGGGTACATTAGAAATCAAATATAAATTATCATCTATTTTATAGCTTCCATCTACTAATTTAAGCTGCGGCAAATTCAATATTCTGTTATCTATTCCTATATATGTGTCTTTGTAATAGCATTCCTCTGTTGCATTTTTTTGCATATAAATTTGTGCATGATTGTTTATCTCACAAAATTTAAGCAAACCACCTGCGTGATCATAATGCCCATGACTTATAATAACCTTGTCAATTTCATTTAAATCAATTCCTAATTTTGCGGCATTTCCCACAAATCTGCCTGTGGCTCCCGTATCAAATAACAATTTATACTGTTGAATTTCAATATATAATGCCAAACCATGTTCAAAATCACACTCCATATCCTCCGGGGTGTCCTCAATTAATGTTATTACTTTCATTGTGTTTTTCCCACCACTACACTTCTATATAGTACACACATATATTTTCATATTTTCCTTCATCCACCTTGAAGCCATTGGGAATGACTCCCAGCTGCTTGAAGCCAATTCGCTCATATAAATGTATTGCATGCATATTTGATTCCACTACTGCATTAAACTGGAGAATTTTAAACTGCTCCCTGTGTGCCTGTTGTATGCAGTCACGCACCATTTTTTCACCAATATGAAGTCCTCTGCTTTCTGATGAAACTGCAAAACTTGCATTAGCAATATGTCCACACCTCCCAACATTATTAGGATGCAAAATATACATTCCCAGTATTTTTCCTGTGTCTTTGTTTACTGCTACTCCACAATAGCTCTGTCTCTCAAAGAATATCTTACCCTTTTCTTCTGTCAGTAAATCTTCCTGTGGGAAAGCATTTCCCTCCTTAACAACTTCATTCCAAATATTAACCATTTCAGGAATATCCCTTACTTCGTATCTTCTTAATTCAATATTATTAATCATTGTTCTTTCTCCTGTAACGGTACTTTTATACCTTAATACCGTATATTTTATGGTAACTCCATTGAAACTCTTTTGCAATACATCTTTATGACAATAACTCCAGAAGTTCCTCTTTACTCAATGAAGCCCCGGCATAAGATAGTCAAATTCGCTCCAGAGTTCACTTAATCTGTTTTCTCTCTTCTGCCGTTCCAACAACTATGGAATCATTAAGGGTCGGAGCAAACTTTTCAAATTCACTTTTCCAATTGTACACAAGACTACTAAACTCTTCACTTTTTTTCGTTTCAATATAAGTTTCATATACATTTCCACCACTTACATCTATATAAATCACTATACATTTATGCAGTTATTAACTACGTATGTGCATTTACTATTTCTATTTTTACATAAAATAACCCCGGTCACATACACCACCAATGACCGGGATTACGACTTTATTTACTAACGATTATTTAACTGTCATAGTCTTTTTGTACCCTGTAGATTTTTTCATAATCATTTTTTTATACTTCTTTAAAGATTTCTTAGGACACTTAATTGTAGCTTTCTTGTTAATTCCGCTAAATGCCTTCTTTCCAATCTTTTCAATATTTTTTCCAATTACTACTTTCTTTGTTTTGTTGCAATTCTTAAATGCCTTTTTTCCAATTGCAGTAACCTTGTATTTATCTTTACCAATTGTTACTGTTGCAGGAATTTTTACAGTCTTTTTATTTTTAGCTGCCTTAAGAGAAACAGTTTTCTTTGATGTTGATGTAACTACATAAGTACCACTTTTAGCCTTTACAATATCTCCCTTTTTAACTTTCTTAACAGAAGTTTTTGTATCGTTACTCTTTGTTCCTTTTTCCTTAACTGATACATCAAATGAAATATCTACAGATGTAGCCTCTTTACCCTCTCCTGATGCGAATTTAATACTTCCTGTAAACAGTGCATCTCTTGAACCTTTTTTACCCTTAGTGTCAGCAGTAAAATTAGCAGATGCCTTGACTTTGTTCATTTCAATTGCTTTTTCAATTGGGATGTACTTAATTATGTTTCCTCCCTCATCCTTCACTTCTTCCTTAGTTAAGGCATCTAAGTTTCTGGATATACTTTTAACCTGGAAAACCATTTCTTTCTTCACTGCATCTAAGTATCCCTTTGGATATGATTTAGCTACTTCATCAAATCCAGGTAATGCAAACAATCTATCTGCTGCACTATTTATTATAACTTCCGCATTGTTTCCTAATGCCAGACTAAGTCTCTTGATTAACTCTGTCGCATTTTTTTCTGTTACACTAATAGTTGATTTTGTACCTGACTTTGTTTCAAATTTACCAAGAGTATAGTCAGCTGTATTAAGAACCAATGCCAATAAATCTTTACCTGTACTCATTAACTGCTCACTGGATATGTTAAAGTTTGGATACATTTTTTCTCCATAATTCACATCTTTAATACATCCTATTTTATCAGCCACGTCTTCACCATCTTCCTCTGTATACACTGTATAAGATAATACTTCACGAATTCCAAGTTCTGACTTTAAGTATTTATTTAATTCGTTTATTCCATTAAGTGTAAGCTCTTCTATGGCAGGTATCTCCAGTGCATCATAAATATCATTAACAGTTCTTCCTGTATATTCCTTCACAAATGAAACTAATGTGCCTAAATTAATTTTAATTTTTCCATTGTTATAATTTAATGAAATTGCCTTTGCATTTTTTCCTTTTGCAAGCTGAAGATATAAATCTAAATTAAAATTCTGTGAATCAATAACTGATGATTTTACTGTTCCCTTTAAGTCTAAAACATCTGCTCCAATAGGTTCGCCATCTTCATTTAAACCTGATGTAATGCCTAATTTAAGCATCCGGTTGTAAAATGCTTCACCTTCTTTAGTTAAAACCAATTTTCCATCTTCATATGAACCATAATCACTGTTATAATCAAAAGCTAACTGTCTAAAAGTTCTATAAAGCTGTTCAGCTACTTCCTCTCCCTTTACATTTGCCTTAAAATTAGCCGTAACATCTGCATTTTTTGCATATAAAATGTCATTAACCTGCTTTGATACTGACTTTGTTTCTGCTGCATTTGCAGGTGTATGCATTGTTCCACCTAAACCTATTATCATTGTAAGTGATAATATAATTGCAACTATTTTTTCTTTCATAATGTTCACTCTCCTTCCAATAATTGTGGTGTTAATAAAATAATAACATAGGCAAACCTTCCCCCACATCACACAAAAGTGTTATATGAAGTAATTTCCTACATTTTTTATTCTTATGATTTTACATAAAAAAATATGCCGGTAAAATCATTTCTACCAACATATTTTAATGAAATCATCCAAAGTATAAATTGCCATTCTACATACCAAAATAAGCAACTTCATTTATTAAATATTTTATATAACAGCCCCTTCTCCGGCTGAAAAACCACTATGCCATTAGGTGTAAACATCCTATATATGTAGACTATGCCAAATAAAATCAGCACAGTCCATATAATACCCGACAAAGCTTTTGGCTTTAGTCTTTTTCTATTTAGTATAATAATTAAAATCACCACCGGCATAAAAAATAACGGGTGATAATAAAATGCCATTGAAAAATCTAATTTTAGTGCTGCTAACCATGCCCTGGTCATTCCGCAACCTAAGCATGAAACACCTGTGAAATATTTAATAATACAGGGAACGCCCTTTAAGTATACTCCCACATAGCCAATAATTATTATAAAAACAATTGCTATTATAATCCTTTGTTTCTTTAATTTATTGTCCTTTTTCAAGATTTGCCTTTCTTTATAATTTATCTTTTTGCTTAAAATACTATAAATATTTTCTTATGTCAATGGCAAAACTCTCTTCTATATTAACTAAGCGTTTTGCAATATCTTTAGTCTTCTCATCAGCGGCTTTGTACTGATTAAGATATTCATTCAAAGATTTAACGCCCATATTACATCCGTCAGTTATTAAGTCAGCGATGGTTTCATCTGACTCATCCATAACTAATTTAACATTTGTTTTTATCCACGACATTCCTTTTGCATAGGATTCGGATTTTTTCCTTCGTCATGGGTTTCTGATTGTAAACAATCTTTATGTAAAGCCATCATTTTTATGATTCGTGATTTTTTTCACGAAAAATCATTCTAAATATAAGCCTTACAAAAGGACCACAATAAAACATCTGATAACATATTGCCATTGGGAAATTCATTGCCCATGTCTGTATCCATGTCCCAAAGCTTTTTGTTTCCTTAAACAGTATGGTAGCAACCAAACTCATTATTGGACACATTATACAACAAATGCAAATTGAAATTGCATATGTTATAATCTGTGGTCTGTCGCTTGTTTTCATCACAGTAAAGGCTAATATTTTAGCTATTTTCCCCACTACGAAAAATTCTAACACAAAAGCCACAGGCACCATAATTGGCAATTCATGGGTTGCACTAATAAATGTTTGCCCTGTTACACTGCATGTATTAAGTGCTACATTATACACAACCATTCCATAAACCATCATTGTAGCCATAATAATTGTAAATATTACATCCTGAAATTTGTTTTTTGGCATAAAAAATCCTCCTATCGATAACTTATAACTAATGTGTTGTTCGTTATCATCCCGGAGGATTGTGCGTTTCCAATAATAACCATAATAAAATTGCTAGGGAAGTATAACATATTTTTCTATTTAATGTAATACCTAAATTTAATATTTATCAACATTCCTACGTCGTAATTTTCACCATTTATCTCTGATTGTAACAGTTATTTTTCACTCTATCTGCTATATTATTATTTAATATTCAGTGCATTCTTTATAATTTCGGGAATGCCTATATTTTTGCACAAGCATATCTTATTGATTACTCCGTAATCAATAAGTTCGCGTCATTCATAGAATGCCTGCGAGCCCTATAAACAAAGGGAAACCACGGTTTCGTGTAAACACGACCGTGGTTTTCTTTATTTATAGTGAGCTTGCGCTCTATTCATTGATAACGTTAATTATTCAATAATTGTAGCAACCTTACCTAATCCTACTGTTCTACCACCTTCACGGTCCAACCGGAAAGAAATAGTAACATTTTTGTTTCTATTTTATATTCTTTAATTCACTTATTTTATTAAGTATTCTGTATTAATCTTTTTTCTTTGACGAAAGTGTATCAAATGTGTATCAGTGTGATTCGTTTGATTGTTCACCTGAGAATATTATAGAATGTGGTGTAGGATTTGTAAATGGAAATGTAAAAAAATTAAAGAAAATTAATTGTCGCCCTTTATTACTACTTTTAATCAGCCTATTTCTTTTTACCGAATATCTTATACCAAAAACTTGATTTGATTTTTGTATTTTCTTGTTCAACATTTTTTAATTTTGTATCAAGATTTAGGATATCCCCCTTATACAAATTAATATCTTTATTAAGCAGTCTTATCTGTTCTTTAAGTTCTTTATTTTCGTCGATAACTAGCTCATACAATTTCTTAACATGATGCAGTTCTGTTATCATTTGTTCCTTTTCTTTCTTTTCTTCTTCATACAACTTAGTTCTAAAATATTTTCTGGAAATAGGATCTACCAATAGTTCACCATAGATATATCCCGCATTGTCACCTTCTAATTTATTTTTTATATCAATAATCTGTTTTTCTTCATCTTCAGCATCACTAAAGTTTTCTCTAATCCGCCACTTATTGACAGTAAATTCAAAACATGCAAGTCCCTTCTGTTTCATTTGATTTATCTTTTTATTATCTACTGGATGAGTATCATTAATTTCAATCGCTAGCTGCCCTTCCCATTTTTGTACATAAATGGATGGTTCTGCGTGTTTAAAATGTACAAGTAAATCTACAATACGCCTACTTCCATCATCCATAATGACAGTTTCCTCTTGCAGTATTTCGTCAGGATATATTGTCAATGCTTCACCTTTCCATCTAATTTCAAGATGCTTGATTCTAGAAATACATTCTTTAAAAAATTCATGTCTATAGGACTCTTCACTTCCCTCTCCTCTATGTTCAAAATCCGCATTATAATATCGAAAGTAACTATTCTCAACTATCCCATGCTTTCCTGTTTGAAAAATCAACCTTACCTTGTTTTCGGATTTCTTACTTATACTAAATATTTTATCTTTATATTTTTCCCAAAGTACTGGACGATTTTGTTTCATATCTAAAGCATCCCAGATAGTAATTCTTTTATATTTTCCGTCTATTAGCAGATCTGCTCTTGTTTTCAAAAATAGTCATCTCCTTTTGTAAACTCTTCTTCACAATCATTACTATAATACATTTCTCTTCAATGAAAATCTCTTGTCAATATGTTCTATATTCATCTAACATCTTTTTTAATACCATTGCATTTTCATATTCCTCTTTAAAAGCATTCTCCCGATAATTATCAGGTAGTTCCATATATAGTAAATATACATCTTTCAAATACTCCTTCCCATTTGCCCATTTTGAAACCGCATACTTCGTAAAATTTTCTTTCTCTTTCGATGATGAAAACAACAATATGCATTCTTCAAATTTTTCTCGTGCATATTTTTCTCCGTCGTTTGTAAACATTTAAGCAAATTTTCTCTTAAGTTCATCGTATCACAATTCTTATAACCGAAATGTAAATCCGAAATAACTACCCAATGCACTAATCTCCACTTTCTTTCCTACATAGTTACCTCAAAACCACATTCTTCAAATTTAGCTCTAAGTCTTCTTTCAAAACCAACTACATCCTTCCTATTAATAATGACACATAAATTTTTCCTTGCTCTAGAACATCCTACATAAAACAATCTATACGCACTTAATGGACCATATACTAGATTTTCCCTAAGGCATTCCCTTGCTTTAGTCACACCTTTTTTACTAAAATATGTTGTAAAATTAGGTTGTAATAAGACATTAAAATATCCATTATCAGAATACTTATCTTCAAATTGTTTTAACTTTGCGTATATATCGTTCATATAAATATTATATTCATTGCTTTTCATATCTGTACATTTCATTCCAACCACTTCACTTATTTCTTGTATTAAATTTTTATACTCATAATAAAACTTTTCAAATTCGGACAAATTAACTTCTATTGAACTCCATAGTTCAAAAAACTTAGTCATATTTACAACTGGATTACGGCTACTATTTGCTGCCAGAAATATAACCGTATCATGACTCTCTCCTTTTACCCCATGCTGTGTAGATATATGAGGTTCTTCAAGATATTTCACTAAATTATGAAATTCTTCCATTGATACTCCTATTACATCAGAATAGTCTTCTTCTCCAATAATTTCATCTAAGTATTCATCGTCAACAAAATCCATTTCTTTGATATCTATTAGAAATTCGGCAATACTCTTTTCTCCATCTTCATATTGCATCATTACATTTTCCAATAATTCTTTTACTTTCTTTTTATCACCATGTTGTTTTACTGTGTATTTTGAGACGTTTAAAATCTTTTTATTATTCTTAATGAGTCTTATGACATTTCCATATAGACCGCATCTATAAGCCACATCTATTCGCTCACATAAGAACAGCAAAGAAAAAAGATTATCCGGATTTTCCTCATCATAATTTGATAATATATCTACTGCTCCATATTTTCTACCAAAACCATACTTCTCCATACTTTGAACTGCTTCATATAGCTTTCCTGCACCAATACTGTAAAACCGTTCCCTATTAAGCAAATACAAGACTAATGCTTTTGGATATTCTTGCTTTATCTTCATACATATTTCTTCTGGCGAAGACGAAATAATAACCTTTGGTAAAAAACTCATATTCTCATCTTTGTTCTTTCCATAAGGAATTTGCTCATATGATTCGTCATTATAAATATAATTTAAGATGGATACTATATATGGTGTTGTTCTATAATTTGTTTGCAAATTCATCTCCCGATTTAAACTCAAAAATTCTTGTTCAAAACTTCCATCATATGTCTTATATATCTGTTGCATTTTGTCGCCAAGCAAATATAGTTTTCCCTTTCCGCCTTTCATAGCTTCGTAGAAAATATGCAAAACATCTGCTGATGTATCTTGATATTCGTCAATAAAAACAAGTTGATATTTATCTCTTATTTTTCTTTTTACGATAGGAAATTTTTCAACAACTGCTCTGGTAAATGTTATTAAATCATCATGAGATAAAGCCCCTCTATATAATGAATTATAGGGAGCCTCAGTATAAGAGATTTCTTGAATATTTCTATACACAGTCTCAGCATCAAGTTTCCCATATTTTTCTATATATCTCTGATTACCTTCTTGTATATTTTCTTTTCTCTCTATATTTTCAATTCTTTCTTGAATTTCATTTTTATAAATTTCCCAATAAAGTTCAATAACCTCCTTATGAGAAAAGAAACTACTTACAAAATAATTAATAAATGAATGTATTGTGCCAAAAAAAACATTCTTGCTATCTATATCCTTCCCCAATTCTTCTGCTGCTCGGTTGGTATATGTCACACATAAAATATTATCATTTGGATTTTCTCGTAAATGTCTTTCCACCATTCTTCTTATTGTTGTGGTCTTTCCGCTACCAGCCGGAGCATTTACTAAAAAAATATTATTCTTTATTCCATCAGCCATTTCAATCCCTCACTTATATAATTAGGTTCCATTTTTTCAACGAAACCATTTAATATTACTGAATACATAAAATCTGTTTTATTTCCCGATGTTGAATTCAATATATTTCGTAATGAAAATTCTGAATCTTTTTCGACATTCAAATTATTAGGAACAGAATATTTTAATTTTGATTCCTTTTTCTTTTTTTCCCATTCACTTCGTCTCAATTTCATTGAAACATCAAAATCAAAGAACTTTCCCAACATGGCTTCTTCAAGGGTTCTGGAATATCCATCAACAGCAGCTTGATATGCAACATATATTAATCCATCATCTAGAATATTCTGCTTTTCCTCATACCATTTATATAGTTTTTCAACATTTGGATCGTCCGAATTAAACTCTTGATAAAAATTCTTTATTGTGGAATTAGTAATATCTGATTTTTTGATTTCATCTGGATTTATTAACTTTTTATTATAGTCTAAATCGGTTATAATAAGCGTTTTTATATTCAACAAATTAATTAACTTACGATAATTGTATGCATACGCACCTCCCACCTGAATATAGGCAATGTATTGTTGACTTAATTTTTTATACTTTGGCAGTGTCATTAATTTTTTTATTAATAATCTTTCCGTGTCTCCTTCATACAGAATTGCCTTATCTGCAAATACAATTTCCGAATATCCAATTTCAAAGAACCAGTCAAAAAAGTTTGCAAGTTCTTTATCTTCTGCATCGTCTGACTGTTTTAATATTTCAACCAAAAGCGCTGGATTGTATAAATTACTTGTAAACGTTCCAATTTTTCGTATTACTCTCAAATGGGATATTCCAGCTACTCTTACCATTTCATTAGAATGAGTTGTTATAACTCCTTGCAATATCTTTTTTTGATAATACTCTAATAGGTATTTTATAAATACTTGTTGCATTTGAGGATGCATGTGAGATTCTGGTTCTTCAATAAAAAATATGTTTACTTTCAGAGGATCCATACTTTTTTCGTATTCTTGTAATTGGAGATGCATATAAATCATATTACTATATCCCAATCCCTGAGAAGCTTCCCCTAAAAAATAACCATCAACATTATAAGTTGTTTTCGTAATACGTTGTAATAAATCACTTATATCCTCCTCTGAAACATTCATATCAAGCATCAGTTCTCCTGTCTGTCCCCCATTTGTTTGTTCCAATGCTGTAATAGTATCTTGTAAAGAGTTTAACGAAGTTTCCCTCACTCGTTCCTGTATTTCTTTCTCCTGTATTGGCTGGAGTAATTCATCTGGCAAATTTCCTATCAAATCATTCCATTTATCATCCATTTTGACCATCTTAATCATTTGTTTACTTAGCATATGTGAGTGATCAGAGTCTTCATCATCTAATGGTCTGCTAGCCATAATAGATTTAATATTAAATAAATTCTTTAATTCCTTTGCGTCATCCATTTTGCACTTATTGGCATATGAGCTATCGCAAAAATAACAAGTAGGCTTAATAGAGTTTATATATAGCTTCACCAATAATTCTTTCAAGTAACGTTTTTTTAAATCAATATTTGGATCTGTCAATTCCTTAAAACGCTTTTTTATTTTTTCAAAATTTTCCGCAATATTCTTTCCGAATATGTTCCTGCTTATTTCATAACAATAAATAAAATAGAACGAATGCTCATTTTCATCTAAATCCATGATATAATCTGCAAACAGCTTAATGTCATCTGTATTTATATCATAGTCCACCTGAATATATATTTCCGTGGTTTCCAATACTAACTTTTCCTCTTCTTCAGATTCAGGTAATATTTTATCAAGTAAATCTGTTTCTACCTCTTCTACATTTTTCTCATCACAAAAAAATTTTTCAAACAAAGGATATACTTTATCAAGCCATTCTTTTATATTTTTTGCAGAAATATCTGTCTCTTTATATATTGCTTTTTCGCTCGAAAGTACATTCTTTATCAATGTAATTAATGATGTTTTTCCACTATTATTGGCTCCTGCCACAATAGTCACATCATTATCAAATTTAAGTTCCGCACGCTCAAATTGCCTATAATTTTTTATAATCATTTTTTCTAACTTCATTTGTATACCTCCAATATTTCTACGCACTCGAGAAATTATTTAGTTTATTACCTATGCTCTAATATAATAAAAAAGCAATAGACAGCACCCAAATCTACGAGAGACTATTCCTCATTAGATTCAGATACTGTCTATTACTTCTAAATAATATTTGTATTAATTAACCACTACCTAACAAACAGCATCATCACACTACTCCCCCGTAAATTTTTCTTTCATCAATTAACTTCATTTTACAATATTTAGCTAAAAGTGTCTACATATGTGATAAAATTTTTCAACTTATTTTTGATAAGTTCAGATTACATTTTCTTTTTACAAAATGTAAAAATATATATCCCTTTGCTTTAACTGGCTAGATTATTTGAAATTCTTTCATCATCACTTTTCCTGCATTACTGATTTCATAATCCAGAATCTCCATAACTTCCTCCGTCCAAAGACTTGATTTTCATCTAATACTTCAAACAACTTCACAATATTATTTTTCATAATTCGTGTTGTTGCAGAATTTTCTAATACGGAATTAATTTACCAAATAACACTTTTTGCTGAGTATTTGACACTTTTATAGTATCGTTTAACACTTTTTCTATTCCAACAGGCACTTTTTTGTCATTTAAAACAACACTCTTATTTTTCACCGTCATGTAAAACATAAAATCCTTCTGCCAAAATTCTGATACTAGCAATCCTTCTTTTTCCAATTTCCGATACATACGATCAACACCTTCTCTAAACTCCTTGATATACTTATATGCCTTACAAAACTCTGCAATTTTCGTATTTCTTGAAAAATAAGTGGTGAGGACATTTGCTTTTCTGAAACTTACAGAAACTTAAATTCTTTTCAATATTTTATATTTCCCCTTATTTTAAGCCCTTTTCACGTTTCCATTTCACGATTTAAGTATTTTTTGCAACTTAGCGAAACTTAATGAAACTTAAATTACGCCCAATGAGGTATATATTTCATATATCTCGGTGCCGTATTAGGATCTAATGGTTTAATCAGACCTTTTTCAATAGTATCCTTAATAACTCTTGATATTTTCACTTTATCTTTATCAGAAAGTCCAAAAATTTCCCTTATATCTGCATTACTAATTGCTGAAAAATTGACATATGCTAAGCATGCCTGCATATAGCATGTCCTAATTCTATCTTCTTTTGTAGTAATATTAAACGGAACCTTTGCAAATAGGACAACTTTTGTAAATTGATTATTTTGATTTTCTATTCTCGGTGCCAGCATCTCGTTATGACTTGTAGCCGCAACGATTTTGTCAAATCCACTTCCACGTTCTTCGCAAATACCACATTTATGCATAAACCCTGCCATATTCTCATTTCTCGATACCGGAACAGTATCAACAATACGCTCAATAGACACCAATGGCGAACCTGCATTAGAGAATTCAATTCTGTCACTAAAAATCTCAACCATAGGATTGGTTCCCCTCTGTTCCAGTGACTGGTGTATCATCGTATTTGCCAACAATTCACGAATCGCAATTTCTGGGAAACTCAGAACAGACTTTCTTGTAGATTCAACTATCACTTCTTCCTGTGGGATAATAGTCATAATATACTGTATAATATCTTCATATGCTATTGCATATCCACTAACAAATTCCTTTTCCCGCACCGCTTCTAAGCGAGTATTATTTTTATACCAAATCACACGAACACTTCTTCTTGACAGATTTTCAAATTTCTTCAAATCCTTTCCAATCATCAGTGCTCCCAAATTTGTAATATCCCAGTTTCCGGCATCATTCTTTTTGATAAATTTTTCATTCTGCAAATCTTCCAACACCTTATCTCTGCTTCGTGGTATAGGAAGTTCTAATTTATCATAGTATTCAGAATAATTTAACAGCATAACAGTTTCATCTTCTGTTTTGTTGCTTGATGCAATGCGCAATTCATAAAGCGTGTTATCAAACATCCGCCATAATTCTGCTTCCTTTTCCTGATACTCCATTAAAGGTTTTAAGTTTGTACCAACGCGAATATAAGCATTTGATTGGTATTTTGTCGGTTCGTTTTCAGCACACGGAATTTCTGCCAATATTACCTTAAAGTTATCATCCATTGAAACTTCGTAGAATTTAAAATTAATCCTTGGGTTCATTATTCTGGATAGCCAAGCTTCTAATTCTTCATTTCCTTTTTTCATATTTCTATAATCAAAGTCTGTTCCAACAATTTCATGTGTATCATTATCAATTCCCCATACTAAATAGCCCTTTGGTTTTTCCCATAACGTTGCAGAATTACTCAACCCGGAAATATATTTAGCAATCCTTTCCGGATCTTTATTATTACATTTGAACTCAACCCATTCTGTTTCACTGTTCATTTTTGATAATTCTCTTACTAGACTCTGCAAATATTCCGTTGTTCTGGTTGACATTACGCTTCCTTTCTTAATATTTCAAAAAATATCATTAAAATGTTTTAAAATTATTTCTTTTAATCTTGTTTTAGTATATCCTAACTGCCAGATAAAAACAAATTGCTTTTTAATTTTTCCGCTAAAAATAATGTTCCTTAAAAATTCAAACCAAGTTTATTATTTCTTGCCTATTTTATGTGAAAATCTATCCAACGTATCTTTCCAACTGTCTAAATTCGCAATTAAAGTTTTACATTTTGCAAGTTTTTCCTTAAGCATTCCTTAATATATAATTTTTATTCTTTCAATATCTAACCGGAACCTTTGATTTTACAATTTTCAATTCATGAAACCTATAATCTAATGATTCAATAAATTGCCTAATTCCCTTTTCCCTTAATTCGTAGTTTACACATGGTCCCACTACTATTTGACTAGTTATCCAATTTTCTTCGGTGTTCCAACCAAATAATGGCATTTTAATATATGGAGTAATCACACCATTTACGCTTCTAAAATCATACATTTTAACTCTTGTGCCATCTACCCTTTCATAATAAATATCTTTCAGTATACTTTTTGGCACAATGGCAACAAATCTCATTTCTTTTTCTGTGGAAAAACATTCATTTTTAAAAAATACAGATGCATAGGATATTCCTTGTCTATATTCCTTTATTATCTTATTGTTTAACGCATCAGATTTCTTATATGTACACCAAACATCGTATAGGAGCTCGACTATGTTATGTATTTTTTCCTGTTTTTCATTTGTATTGTACACCACTAATCCTGTCTCAACAGCTACTTTTGTTTCTCTATCTATCCACTCATCATCCAATGCTGGAATAAAAAGATTGATATTATAACCATCATAACTACCATTTTTTGAATAATATTTCCACATACTGAGACTATCACTATTCACTGACGCTGATAAAATAAAATACCTACATGATTCATTAGCAAATTCATCATCAATATACATATAATCATTATCTTCATATTCATTAATTCTAAATCCTCTGATAAGATTATAGAAGTCTTTATCATATTCACTACAATGTTCTTTCCAAAACTTTTCTAATTCACTATTAATACCCAGACGTTCTTCATAATCATTTAAATATTCAGAATCTGTAAAAAATATTTCTCGATTCTTTAGAATGCCAATAACCCCTTCAGGTGATGTATAATGATATACATCTGTGGCATATGCCTCAGTTATTTTACTAGGATGAACAATTCTGTTTTCCAACGTATTCTTTCCAAGTCTTTTTTTATGTAACTCATCTATGTTTATTCTATATTTATCCATGTTCTCACCACCTTCTCCATAGTACTCTTTATCTTGCATATAACTTCATTTCATAATCAATAAAATCCCTCTGTCAAAATCACTTATTTTTCTAAATTCAATACACATATGTCGTCCTTACTAACTGTATTTTTGCAACAACTATCATAATTAAAAACTTTTATTCTGAATCAATTTCTATTGCTTCCCCAATTCTTATAAGCCTTTGGCTTCCGAAATTTTCCCAAATCTTCTCTTTCACGATAATCTCTAATCTTGTCCATATCAAATTCAGCATAGACAATGCCTTCGTAGTATTCTTCCGCTACGATCATTGTATTATCTAAAACTTCTCCGTTTTCTCCCCAGACCATAGGACTAAATGCACAAGATCGTCCCATCCCTTCTGCCGGTGGATTTGCCATTGCCACACCAACCATATTCTCCATTGCCCGCACAGATAATTCTTTCAGTCGTGGTTCCATTCCACCACAACAATTTGGATTGAATATAATCTCTGCTCCCTGCAGCATCAATTCTCTTGCACTTTCCGGATATTCCCGGTCATAGCAAATCATAACTCCGATTTTAACTCCATCAAACTCACATACTTTAAATTCCTGCCCATTTTCCAGATATCTTTCCCAATCAAAATTACAAGTATGGACTTTGGAATATTTCAAAATAATCTCTCCATTTCTATCAATGACAAATGCAGAATTTTGAGGATATTTTTCTCCTTTTGTAAAGGCTGTAATAACAACACCGACGTTTAATTATTTCGCCAATTCTCCGATTTTAAGTACATGTTCTTCATTTTCTGTCACAGCACGATTGCACCAGTCGATAAACTCCGGATTATCCTTGATTTCTTCTATCGGATATAATTCTTCACAGATATCCGGTATGCAATATGCCGACAAAAAACACTCTGGAAACAAGACTATATCCGCTCCGTTACTTTTTGCTTCTTTGATATATCCAACTGCCACATCCGTATTAAAAGCAATATTCGGTTCATTTGCATCATATTGAACGATTGCCACTTTCAATTTCATAAATAAACTCCTTGTCCTATTTTAATCCAATGTCTACCAACACATCATTTGTTTTTAACCTCTCCCCATTACACTTTAATTCCTCTAGCATAAATGGTATTTCCGCTCGATCAGTCAATTTGATTATCTGATAATTTTTCTGAAGTCTATCCTTACTTTCCATAATAGATTTTCGAATACTCGGCTTTTCAATCTGTTCTGCATTCTCTAAAATATTTTCCAAATTTCCAAACTGATTTAACAATTTCGCTGCTGTTTTCAATCCTACCTTATCTGCACCTTTAATATTATCCGCCTTGTCACCTGTTAACGATTTAAAATCTTCATAGACTTCCGGTGCAATTCCAAATTTATTTTGAATAAAATCTACATCACACAACATTGTTTTCTTTCCTCTGTAACGCAGAACATTCACTGACTCATTGATTAACTGAAAATAATCACTGTCCCAAGATGAAATCACACAGGAAAATTTTCTACTATATCTTATCACATAACTGGCAATCACATCATCCGTTTCATACCCAATGACCTCTGTGTGTTTGATTTTCATAAAGTCCAAAGCCTTATACACATATAGTAGTTGAGAGAAGGGATTTTCTTCCTCTGGAACATCTGTATAATCAATTCGATTTGCTTTGTACTCCTCCACAATATCTTTGCGGTCATTATGCTGCTCACTATCAAATAAAACTACAATGTGCGTTGGCTCTATCATACTGATAATCTTATTTAATGCACCTACAAACCCAAGGACACGTTGTATCGCAATACCATCTTTATTAACAATTCTTGCAGGCATCCCAAAGGACATCTGAAACAGTAGGTTATGCCCATCTATAATCAACAATTTATTTTTCATTTGTTTTTTCCTTTTTCATAAAACTTTGTCATCTAGGAAATTTGTTTTCTATAATTCTTTCATCATATGCCGTTCCTGATATTCCACATAGCCGTGTTTTGGATAGAATGTCCATGACTCCACCCAATCTTTTCCTCCTAGATGAACTTTTGCGATTTTCTTTTCCTGTTTGCGAAGATACTACTCTGCTGTTTCTAACAATGCACTTCCTATACCCTGCCTTTTCAAGTTATATTTTACAAACAACCTATGCAACCAAACCTCATCCGTATCTTTGATAGAATTGTATCCGATACTTCCAATCACTCTGTCATTATCATCAATTGCCAGCCAAAACATATCTCCGACCTCTAAGTAGTTTTTCCGAACATCCAACAAATCCTCATTCAATCCCGGAACTCGTCCTAATGCATTTTTCGCTTCTAATATCATAAAAATCATATCGTCACGATATTTTTCTTCATACTTAATTATTTTCATCATCTAATCCTTTTACCGTAAACCATTACTGAAAACCCATGAATAAAACAATTCTTTTTTAGGTTTTACATAGTCATACTCCATTTTTATTGCCTTATGTTCAATTATCTCTAACGCTTCTATGAAAACCTGCTCAACTGTTTTTCCTGCAATATCCAGTTCAAACTCATTCACCAAGCATTTTCTTGCATTAATTTTTTGACTCATTTTCTCTAACAATTCAAAATCTATAAGTCCATTTCCTCTATTTTTCATCTGTTCATAATTTTGTCTATAATCACTGCAAACAAGTTTTATCGTAATATAATTAAATCCTTTGAACACCTCTGGAATATCTCTTGTTCTTAAATCGTCAAAGTCTAGGGCAACAATATTTCTTATGCCAAGTTCCCAGAACTTCTTCACTTGAGTCACACTGGACTCCCAACAAACCCGCTCTTCAAACAAACCCTCATCAACACCTTCAGGCACTCCGAACTCTGGAATCATACTCATTTCAACATACGCTCCCTTGTAATGTTCATATAATTTCTTTGCTAGTGTCGTTTTTCCAATACCACTGGCTCCTATAATAAATATAAAATCTCTCATAGTAAAATCATTCTTTTTGTTCAAAAACTAAAACTAACTTTTGTAACATCTCTTCTGTCAGATTTTTTGTTGATGGAATATGGACAAAGACTACATGTCCATTCATCTTTTTCAACATATAAAAGTAGGCTTCATTACATAAATAATGCGTCGAATTGTGCGATACACTGTATGGGATTGCATTATTTTTCAAACATTCTTCTATTCCAGATAACTGCATTTGCGTATAAATTCGTTCTCCATCTTTCTCAGCACATTTTTCTATACGAACCGAATCCTTTAATGCTTTATCCAATCCAAACATATAAACCTGTTCATATTCTTCCACCAGATTTTCAATATCCCTTTTTAATCCCTCAAAGGAGTTTGTCAGAAAATATTTTTCTCCTTGAAGATTCTGAACTAATTTGTTAGAAGAATTATGAATACCTTTAAATCCTACATATAATGTTTTCAAATAACCTACTCCAATCTCAACTTTTTTGCAAAATTTATCTGCTCCTTGTTCTTTTCCAGATGTAAGTCTGATAGCATCTGCACCAATATTCTTCGCCCATTCTTCAACCGAATCCATCAGTTTTGTTGCAATTCCATTGTGTCTATATTCCTCTAACACTGCCAATCCCATAATGTTTACCATTGAATTTGCGTACAATAAATCATACTTTGTTGCATGAACATAACCAACCACTAAATGTTCTATTTCAGCCACAAAAATTTTTGGGTTACCATCACACAAAACTTTCTTTAATTAATATTGTGTCTTTTCTTCTGGATAGTCATATCCCATTGTATATTTATTGATTCTGCAAATAAATTCCGTATCTTTGTTCGTCGCCTCCCGAATGATATATTTCATTTCGCAATTTCCTTTTTCCTTATTTGTACCATAATTTTCATAAACTTCAAATCCTCTGAATTAGGATTGTCAATTCTAAAAGTACATCCACAAACTTTTTCAAACTCTTTTCCAAAAATCACTTTCCGTGTACCACCACTACACGAACCGCAATTTCCACATAAATCTACATGTTTCCAGGCAAGTTCCTTAATTTCTTCATCCTCAGAAATTTCTTTCAACCATTTTGAATCCATATCATCTGACCATACAGTCCAATGATTTTCCGGTTCTTCTGGATCTTTTATTAAAATAAAACAGATACCTTCATTCTTATATTTTATCAGATAATAAATTTCATCTTTCCAATAGCCATTGTCCTTAACAAATATAAATTTTTCTTTTTCCAAATAATCAACAAAGTCTAGGGCGATTTTTTGTTCATCTAAAGACAATTTTTCACAGATATAATCTTCAATCTTTATTTCATTCATTTATTATTTCTCCCATTATATGTTAAATTTTCCTTTTCAAATATCCACATGTAAACGGGAAAAATTCAAATCCTTCTGGCAAATCTTGCAATCTCTTCCACAGTTTCATCAATCGTCAAATCTGTATTATCTATGTAAAACTGAAATTTTCCCGCATTCTCTTTAAACCAATTATTATACTGAATCTGCCCTGTGATAAACTCATCACTTCCGCACATTCTCTCTGCCGGTCTGGCTTTTAACCGTCTCGTAATTTCATCATCAGAACAGGTCATCCCAATAAAGAACGTAGATGCTATTTCCGATGGAATATGAACCTTTCCATAGAAATCATAGGGATTCATACAAGTTACAAAAAGCAGATTTTTCTCGCCTGACATTCTTACTGCCTCGGCAATACAGTCATCACTGAACTTTGCTTCATTTTCCGTTCCTGCATAATCCCACCAATTAATGCCAACTTCATCGGTGTCAATACAGGCATAATTTTCTAATATTTTTTTCTTATTGAGTTCCTCTTTTATTGTAGATTTTCCAACACCACATGCAGAACTTAGCACTATTAATTTCTTCATGATTTTCCTTTCAATTTCGCATTTACTTCACTAAAATATCTAACGTATGATTACTTAACCCTATCACATCACTTCTTTCGCATATAGAAAAATGGTATTTTAAATAGATCTCATATACTTCATCGGACCATTCCTCAATCCGCTCTTTGATATAGTTCGAAAACATATCTGTTCCAATAAACTTAATTCTAGTTAATTCGCATTTTTCACTTAGTCTTTCAATATCTTCTACTCTAACTAATTCAAATAAATCAGCTGGTTTGGAAATACAAGCAAAATCGTCCGTCAACATATTATTTGACAAACTCTCCAGCATATTATTGCCATCGTCAGCAAATGCCCATTGGATTATCGTTGGTTCATTCATGCAGTAAGCCACGAAAATATATCCATCCTTCTTCAAAATCCTTTTTGCTTCTTTCAATACTTGTACTTTATCTTCTTCGTTGTATAAATGATACATTGGGTCCAAAATAAGTACCGCATCAAAGGAATTATTGTCATAGACTGATAAGTCCAAGGCATTTCCCTGTTTGATATCTATATGTTCATTATCCGTCAACTTAGATTTGAAAACTTCAATATTATGTTCTATTAATTCCATTGCCTGCACCTGATAGCCTTCACGTGACAATGCAATAGAATATCTTCCGGTTCCCGCTCCAACCTCAAGAACTTTTGCTCCCGGCTTTACATAATCATGTATGTATTTCATCGTAGTAATGAATTCAACCTTACCATGCTTTGATGCCAATCTTCCATCTTCATCATATAAATTATAATATTGCTCCAAAAAACTATTTTCCATCATTCGTCTCCTGCAATTTTCAAAGTGATATTTTTTGTTTTTCAACATCATTTATTGTTTAATCTATTTCTTCCGATATATCTTATACCCCTTGCAAAATAATTCGACTACATTTTCTTTTCTCACAGATACCTTCCCTGTACTTCTTGTAGCATCTATAATAATTATTTCTTTTTTCTTATCATCTACAAACTCTTTGAAAAACATAACATGACTTCCTACTTTAGCAAGCACATCTCCCTGCTGAATTTCATCAATGCTTTCAATTACATTTGCGTAATCAGGAATAATTCTTGTAGATATTTTTTTAGGTAACTCCCAACACACAGTCAACAAGCCAGAGCAATCTACTCCTACACAATCGTAGCTTACGTGTCTTGATTTATCTTCCGGAACATTTCCGGCATATTTTCCTTCGGAAATTCCTTTTTCAAACTCTTCTATGGTAGAAGCTAATCCCCATCCGTATGCCATCCCTACATTTTTTTGATTCGGCTTCCACCAACCACAATCAAGAACTTCACCTTGCCAGGTAGTATCCGGTGTATCCACTTCTACACCATTAGAATCTGTCCCATGCTTTATATTTTTTTCTTTTGCAGTCCATTCATAGTTAGCATATTCTAATGCTTTCTCAATAACTTTTTTACCCCATTCCATATAAATATCCTCCAGATAATAAAAATCTTTTACTTTTGTATTTCCTTTCTTGCAATCAAACCATTAGGAATATCAATAATATCAAATCCCTTATTTACATACATTGATACTGGACCGCCACAATCGTTTATAGAAAACTCTCCCCTTGACGGATACCCTTCAATATAATCGTATCCATTTTTCTTTGCATACTGACAGACACAATCCAGCAGTGCTTTTGCAATTCCTATCCTACGCATATCCGGCTCAACGGTAAAGCATACAATAGAAAGTATTTTATTCCTTTCATCAACACCATTCCAACTATATGGAGCCGTTTCCCTGCTTAATCGAAAATAATTATCTTTTGTGTCTGCATTACAAAATCCAACAATTTGATTATCATAGACGGCTACAAAGCCATTCAAGATACCATTTTCTATCAATTCTTTTGCATAATCTCTTTTACAATACGGTCTTTCATTCTCTGGCATTAGACTCCGCTCCTGCTCATGCTTATCCGTCCAATGATGCCAGACGCAATAACAGCCTTTTTGAATGTTTCCATCATAAAATGCTCTATGCTCAAAATAGTCAATGTAATCATCTGACATATCTTTTGTGAGTTTGCACACTTTGAAATTCATAAAAAATACCTCCTTGCTTGGATATTCATGTAACAAACTAATTCTTTCCATTCTCAAGAAATGATAGGTAATTCAAACCATTCCATATCCACTGCTTCAATTCTACCATACGCATTAATACATTCACACCCTAAATTTACCAATCTTGCATCTTCATTTCCCAGTTTTTCGCTTTAATAAAATTTTTCAAAAATTACCCATTTTTCCCCTTACTGTCCTTGGCAAGATACGCACTTTGTAAAGCAAAGTGCCTCTTGCTAGGGGAACAGCCCCTAATACCTGTTAGAGTCAGGCGAAAATAGCCAAATACAGACAGGTTAAAATAACCAAAATAATGATGGGCGAAATTAGCCATAAAAAGTCAACTAAAAAAAGCCACTACGATTTATTTTACATCCTTTATACTGATATCAGCCAATGTACCAGTAAATCAGAATGAATGAGGGAAATCGTAATGACTTACAAGAAATTTTAACACAAGCACTTAATGAAATGAAAGAAGAATCAGGTGAAAAATTTAATATTAATAAGGTTAATCTCGCTGAACTTGAAAGAAGGACAGGTATATCCAGAGGAAAACTTAGAAGATTAAAAGCTAACAAATTTGTGGTTAAGCCCCATGGATTGAGTGGCAGAACATCCAACAACAATGTAACAGAGGCATTTTCAGGTGTTCTCGATGACTTGTTATCTAAAGGTGTAACCAATGCATTTGCATGCTATGACAGAATCTGTGAAGTTGGATATGCAGGAAGTAAAAGCGCTGTCAAAAACTATGTTAAAAACCCTAAGTATCTGATACCGGCCAAGAGACAAATATTAAGGATATGGAATCAAGATATAAGGAAAGTACCATAGACAGATATACGTATGTATTTAATCTTCATATTCTTCCCTACTTTGGAAAAAGACCTATCAGCGGTATCACTCCAAAGGACATCAGAGCATGGCAGACGGAGCTTATTGATTGCTACGTAATCAATAAGCTCGCGTCATTCATAGAATGCCTGCGAGCCCTATAAACAAAGGAAAACCACGGTTTCGTGTAAACACGACCGTGGTTT
>NZ_CAKVZL010000006.1:0-46301 GCF_934835595.1 Eubacterium sp. AF15-50 | reverse complement strand
GTTCAATTATCAATGTTCCTTTTGCTTGTCGCTCTCGCGACAGCCATATTACTATATCATAGTTATTTGGCTTTGTCAACAACTTTTTTAACTTTTTTTAAAAACTTTGTTGTTTGTGTCACATCTCAGTGACAGCTTGTATATACTATCATATACTTTATTGTTTGTCAACAACTTTTTTAACTTTTTTTTTAAAAACTTTGTTGTTCGTTTGTCGTTTCTTAGCGACAACTCGTATATACTAACATATGCATTATTGTTTGTCAACAGTTTTTTAAACTTTTTTTTGATTTTGCAAAATTGCATATTTTAGAGATAAATATAACTCCACTTAACCAATAGTGGAGTTATATTTATTAACGGAGAAGGAGGGATTTGAACCCTCGCGCCGCGCAAACGACCTACACCCTTAGCAGGGGCGCCTCTTCAGCCACTTGAGTACTTCTCCATGCCTGAATATAATACATATTCAATTACACTTTTACAGTGCATTAGTTATTATAATATAGTAAGTTTTATTTGTCAAATACATTTTTTCATTATGATAGCTTTTCTTCTATTGTCTTAACTATCATTGATTTAACAAGCTCTGCTATCTCCGTTGTTTTCATATCTTTATAATCTTCATAATATAAAGGCTTTAAATAGTGTATCTGAACTTTAACTGTTTTAGTATCCTTTATATCAAATGGTTTAAAAGAATCTATTAATGCCACCGGAACTATTGGTGCTTTTGCTTTGTACGCACTTTTAAATGATCCCCCTTTAAAGTTTCCCGGTACGTTTCCGTTTTTACTTCTGGTACCTTCAGGGAATATTATATAATTACGCCCCTGTTTAATCCCCTCTGTCATTTCTTTTATAATTTGCATTCCCTGTCTTGGGTCATCTCTATCTATTGCTTTTGCGTCTAATGCCTTTATTGTTTGTTTAAGTAACGGAACATTTGCTAAATCATTTCGTATTACAAATGACGTAGGATTTTTATGAGTATCACAAATTAACAGCACGTCAAACAATCCCTGATGATTTGGCGTAAGTATATAGCCATTTTCATTAGGTATGTTTTCAAGCCCTGAACACTCAATTTCAACATGGGCATATCTGTTTACCTTTTTACACACGTTTCTTACTATATTATATCTTTCTTCTATTGTATATTTATTTTCATTTCCTGCTTTTCCTATTTCGTGAAATAACCATGGAACTTTATAGAATCTCCTTGTAAAAAGATAAGCTATTCTATTCATTTTCATTATATTATTACCTCTTAGATATGTTTTATTCCTTATATTTTTCTATAGCTGTTTCATATAAGTTGTTTCCTTCGCTGTCAATTACAACTATTACAGGAAAATCTTCTACATATAATTTTCTAATAGCTTCTGTTCCTAAATCATCATATGCTATTACTTCACTTTTCTTTATACATTTTGATAATATTGCTCCGGCTCCTCCTATGGCAGCAAAATATACACTTCCATTTCTTACTATGGCGTCTCTGACTGCCTGAGATCTTTTTCCTTTTCCTATCATTCCCTTTAATCCTAAATCTAACAGTTTTGGAGCATATTTATCCATTCTGCTGGCAGTAGTCGGTCCTGCTGAACCTATTGGTCTGCCTTCCCTGGCAGGGGATGGTCCCATATAGTATATTATATTGTTAGCCATTTCTATTGGTAATTGCTGATTTTTTTCTAATGCCTCATACATCCTTTTATGGGCAGCATCTCTTGCAGTGTATATTGTTCCTGTTATATAAACATAATCTCCTGCTCTTAATGATTTTGCATCTTCATTGCTTATTGGAGCCTGTATTTTCTTATCCATATTATCTCCTTATATCTATATATTGTGATTTGTTATTAGTTTCTTCCTATTATAATGTGTAATTACATTATTCTATATATTGTGCTTTTGTTATAATGTTCTTGATACATGTCTGTTTACATGACAACATATATTTACTGCTACAGGAAGACCTGCAATATGGGTAGGATAGGTTTCCACATTAACTGCCAAAGCTGTCTGGGTACCACCTAATCCTCCCGGTCCTATTCCTAATTTATTTATTTTTTCTAACAATTCTTCCTCCATATCCTTTACATATGGTATGTGGGAAGATGAATCTGCAGGACGTGCTAATGCTTTTTTGGCTAAAATAGCACATTTTTCAAATGTTCCACCTATTCCTACACCTACAACCATAGGAGGGCAGGCGTTCGGTCCTGCATCCTTTACAGCTGTAATTACAGCATCCTTTACACCTTCTATTCCATCAGCAGGTTTTAACATAAACACACGGCTCATGTTTTCACTTCCAAATCCCTTTGGTGCCAATGTTATTTTTATATTTTCTCCGGGAACAATGCTGTAATGTATTACTGCCGGTGTATTATCTTTAGTATTTTCTCTTATTATAGGGTCGCTTACTACTGATTTTCTTAAATACCCATCTACATAGCCTCGTCTTACACCTTCATTTATGGCATCTTCTAAATTTTCACCTTCTATATGTACATCCTGTCCTATTTCCATAAAAACCACAGCCATTCCCGTATCCTGACATATAGGTATCATATCCTCTGCAGCTATTTTCAGATTTTCATCTAACTGTTCTAAAATCTGACTTCCAAGAGGCGATTTTTCATTTTTTCGTGCATTATTAAATACATTTAACATATCCGGTGCAAGATAATGATTTGCTTCTATACACATTTCTTTTATATTATTGATTATTTCATCAGTATTTATAATTCTCATATATATTCCTCTCTTTTTAACGCATTAAAGGCGACTTATTTCAGCCGCCTTTTTTTAATAATTTTCAGAATCTTCTTCTGTCTGTTCACTTTCTTCTGATTCTTCGAGCATTGCTGCCTGTGCGTCAGCTTCAGTTACACTTTCTTTTACCTTTGTAATGCTTGCTACAACAATATCATTGTCATTTCCCGTATTCATAAGTTTTACTCCTAATGTAACCCTTCCAAGTATGGAAATATCGTCAACAAACATTCTTATGATAATACCTTCATTGGTAATCATCATAATTTCATTTCCGTTATTTACTGCTTTTGCACCTATTACCTCACCGGTTTTTTCGGTAATCTTATAGCATTTTACACCTTTTCCGCCACGGTTTTGAAGTTTAAAATCACTAAACGGTGTACGTTTACCCATTCCGTTTGCAGATACAATTAATATACATTCGCCCTGCGATTCAAGCTGCATAGATATAACTTCATCGCCTAAATTTAATTCTATGCCTCTTACACCCATTGCAGAACGTCCTGTTTCACGGACATCTGTTTCACGGAATTTTATCCCCTGACCATTCTTAGTTATTAACATAATATTGTCAGAATTATCAGATATCATCACATCTATTAACTCATCATCTTCTCTTAGTGTAATTGCCTGAATTCCGCTCTTTCTAATATTGGTATATGCGCTTACAGGTGTCTTTTTAACAATACCATTTTTTGTTGCCATTATAAGGTACTTGTCCTCTTCAAATTCACGCATCTGAACCATAGCCGATATTTTTTCTCCAGGCTGTAGCTGTAAAAGATTGACAATTGCCATTCCTCTTGCAGTTCTTCCTGCTTCAGGTATTTCGTAGCATTTAAGCTTGTAAATACGTCCTGTATTGGTAAGGAATAATATATAATCATGGGTTGAAACCATAAACATATCTTTCATGAAATCATTGTCTATAGTCTGCATTCCCTTTATACCTTTTCCACCACGGTTCTGTGACTTAAAGTTATCTACAGTCATTCTCTTTATATAACCTAAGTTAGTCATGGCTACTACTGTATCTTCTTCCGGAATTAAGTCTTCATCAGATAAATCTCCCACATTAATTCCTATTTTTGTTCTTCTTTCATCACCAAATTTATCTCTTACAATTTCCATTTCTTCTTTTATTACTGTAAGAAGCTTGTTTTCATCTGCAAGAATAGATTTTAAATAATCAATCTTTGCCATTAATTCAGCATATTCTGCTTCAAGGTCTTCTCTTGCCAAACCTGTCAACTGGCGAAGTCTCATATCCACAATAGCCTGTGACTGTGCATCTGAAAGACCAAATCTTTCAATTAAGTTATTTTTAGCATCAGCAGTTGTTCTTGAACCTCTGATTATTTTTATTACTTCATCAATATTATCAAGGGCAATTAATAAACCTTTAATAATGTGTGCTCTTTCTTCTGCCTTGTTTAATTCGAACTTTGTTCTTCTTGTTACAACATCCTTCTGATGTTTCAAATATTCATCTAACATCTGAAGAAGGTTTAATACTTTTGGTTCTCCGTCAACTAATGCTAACATAATTACACCAAAAGAATCCTGTAACTGTGTATGTTTATAAAGCTGATTTAAAATAACATTGGCATTGGCATCACGTCTAACTTCAATTACAACACGTGTACCGTCCTGGTCGGACTCATCTCTTAAATCTGTTATTCCATCAACTTTCTTTTCTTTTACAAGACTTGCAATTTTTTCTACTAATTTTGCTTTATTAACCATGTATGGAAGTTCAGTTACAATTATTCTGCTTTTTCCATTGTCCATAGTTTCAATCTCAGAAACTGCACGTGTTTTTATTTTTCCACGGCCTGTTCTGTAAGCCTGCTCAATATCTTTTCTACCTAAGATTGTAGCACCTGTAGGAAAATCAGGCCCCTTAATAATTTCCATAATTTCTTCTATGGTTGTGTCTCTGTTTTCCTGTACTTTATTGTCAATTATTTTTATAATTGCATTTATTGTTTCTGTTAAGTTATGTGGTGGTATGTTTGTAGCCATACCTACGGCAATACCGCTGGTTCCGTTTACTAAAAGATTAGGATATCTTGATGGAAGAACTGATGGTTCTTTTTCTGTTTCATCAAAGTTTGGCGTAAATTCCACAGTATCCTTGTTAATGTCTGCAACCATTTCCATGGATATTTTGCTAAGACGTGCTTCAGTGTAACGCATTGCGGCAGCACCGTCGCCATCTTCTGAGCCAAAGTTTCCGTGACCGTCAACTAAAGGATATCTTGTATTCCATTCCTGAGCCATATTAACTAAGGCACCGTAAATAGAACTGTCACCATGTGGATGATATTTACCCATGGTATCACCGACAATACGGGCACATTTTCTGTGTGGCTTGTCGGGTCCGTTATTAAGTTCAACCATTGAGTAAAGTACTCTACGCTGAACCGGCTTTAAACCATCTCTTACATCAGGTAATGCTCTTGATGCAATTACGCTCATGGCATAATCTATATAAGAGGTTTCCATAGTTTCTTTTAAGTCTACTTCATGAATTTTGTCAAATATCTTATCGTCCACTTATATTTTCCTCCTATATATCTAAGTTTTTAACAAATTTAGCATTTGCCTCAATAAATTCTCTTCTTGGCTCTACATCATCACCCATAAGAGTTGTAAATGTCTGATCCATTTCTGATAATTTTTCTTCGTCTATTTTTACCTGCTTTAAAATTCTGGTATTAGGATCCATTGTTGTTTCCCATAACTGGCTTGCATCCATTTCTCCTAAACCTTTGTAACGCTGAATTTTATTCTGATTATCACGACCGATTTCAGTAAGTATTTTATTTAACTCTTCATCACTGTACGCATAGTAATTCTTCTTATTTCTTGTAACCTGATAAAGTGGTGGCATTGCAAGGTATACATGGCCGTCCTTAATTAACTCAGGCATGAATCTGTAGAAGAATGTAAGCATAAGTGTATCAATGTGAGCACCATCTACATCGGCATCAGTCATAATAATAATCTTGTTGTATCTAAGTTTTGTTATGTCAAAATCTTCCTGTATTCCTGTACCAAAAGCTGTAATCATTGTTCTGATTTCTGCATTGTCCATAATCTTATCAATACGGGCTTTTTCCACATTAAGAATCTTACCTCTAAGTGGAAGTATAGCCTGAGTTGCTCTTGTTCTTGCCTTTTTAGCTGAGCCGCCGGCTGAATCTCCCTCCACTATGAATATTTCACAGTTTTCAGGATTCTTATCTGAACAGTCTGCAAGTTTTCCCGGAAGAGCAGCCACTGATAATGCAGTTTTTCTTGTTGCTTCTCTTGCTTTTCTTGCAGCATCTCTTGCTCTCTTTGCCAAAGCAGCCTTTTCGCATATCATTTTTGCAATAGTTGGATTCTGTTCAAGATAATAAGTTAACTGTTCACTCATTACACCTTCAACTGCAGCTCTTGCCTCACTGTTTCCAAGTTTCTGTTTTGTCTGACCTTCAAACTGCGGGTCTTCAATTTTTACACTAATAATAGCTGTAAGACCTTCTCTAAAGTCATCACCTGAAAGATTTTCTTCATTTTCTTTTAAAATCTTATTCTGTTTTGCATAGTTGTTAAATGTTTTTGTAATTGCTCTCTTAAATCCTTCAACCTGTGTACCACCTTCAGGTGTATTAATATTGTTTACAAAGCTTAAAGAATTTTCTGTATATGCATCATTATGCTGCATTGCAACTTCAACATAAACATTATTTACCGTTCCTTCACAATAAATAACATCATCATATAAAGGTGTTTTTCCTTTGTTTAAGTATGTTACAAATTCCTTTATTCCACCTTCATAATGGAAAGTTTTCTCTATTTCATCTTCTTCTCTTATATCTCTTAAAACAATTCTTAAATTTTTAGTAAGGAAAGCCGTTTCCCTAAGTCTTATTTCAAGAGTTTTATAATCATATAGTGTTTCCTCAAATATTGAATCATCAGGAAGGAATGTTACTTCTGTTCCTGTAAAATTTTCGTCACAATCTCCTATGATTTTTAATGGTTCAACTACCTTACCATATTCATAACGCTGATAATGAACTTTACCATTTCTGCAAACCTTAACTTCAAGCCATTTTGATAATGCATTTACAACTGACGCACCTACTCCGTGAAGACCACCGGATACCTTGTATCCTCCTCCACCAAACTTACCTCCGGCATGTAAAACAGTAAATACAACTTCAACAGCCGGTTTACCTGTCTTTGTGTTAATATCAGTAGGTATTCCTCTACCATCATCTCTTACTGTAATTGAATTGTCCTTATTAATCTGGACATCAATAGTATCACAGTAACCTGCCAAAGCTTCATCTACAGCATTATCCACTATTTCATAAACTAAGTGATGTAATCCTCTTGAAGATGTTGAACCGATATACATACCAGGTCTTTTTCTAACTGCCTCAAGTCCCTCTAAAACCTGAATCTGATCAGCTCCATATTCATTTTCAACGTTTGTGTTGTTACCCATTAGTAACTCCTTTCCGTTTAACTATTTTTTTAAACCATTTTTTCAGATACAGTACCTTCCGTAACCTGAAAAACCTTATTAATTTTGAATCTGTTCTCTATAAATTCATCAAGTCCCGTGCATGTAATAATAGTCTGAATATTATCAAGGCTTTTAAGAAGATGATTTTGTCTTTTTGAATCTAATTCTGATAAAACATCATCTAAAAGCAACACAGGTGTATCATTTATCAATGATTTTACTAACTCTATCTCCGCTAATTTAAGTGATAGGGCTATTGTTCTTTTTTGTCCCTGACTTCCGTAAGTTCTAATATTTTTTCCTCTGTTAAAAAACAAGACATCATCTCTGTGTGGACCAACGGAAGTGTTTTTATACTTTATGTCTTTTTCTCTATTTGTCACTATTTTCTCATATAAATCATCTGTTTCACAATTTTTCTCATATATAATTTCTATATCTTCCTGATTATCCGTCAGTTCATTGTGAATGGGTATAAGAATATTACTTATTTCTTTTATAAATTCTTCTCTTCTTTTTATAATTTCGCCACCATATTTTGCTAACTGCATATCCCAGACATCTAAGGTCTGCTTTAGTTCCGGTTTGAAATATAAATCTTTAAGAAGTTGATTTCTATGGCTTAAAACTTTGTTGTAATTTACAAGATTATACACATATATCTTGTCTAACTGACAAAGCTCCATATCTATAAACTTTCTTCTTTCAGAAGGACCGTTTTTTATGATATTTAAATCTTCAGGTGAAAAAATAATTACATTAAAAACGCCAAATAGCTCACTTGCCTTTTTTATGGGAATACCATTTATGGCAATTCCCTTTGACTTATTTTTTCTTAAATGAATATCTATCCGCTGTTCTCTTCCATTTTTGTTAATGTGAAGTTTTATGTGACCTTCATCACTGTCAAAATTAATTAACTCAAAATCCTTGTTGCTTCTATGAGATTTTGTTGTGCTACACATATATATAGCTTCTAGTATATTCGTCTTTCCCTGAGCATTGTTACCATATAAAATATTTGTCTGCTTATCTAAATCCAGCTCTAATAATTTATAATTTCTAAAATTACTTAGTTCTAATTTTGTAACTATCATTATTTTACTGTAACCAATGTTCCTTCAAATTCAAAATTATCACCGGAGTAAAGCTTCTTTCCTCTTCTGGTATCTACCTCTCCATTAACCTTAACCTGTCCATCCTGAATTACAAACTTTGCATCAACTCCTGAACCTACAAGACCTGCAAGTTTAAGAGCCTGTCCTAATTTTATATATTCATCCTTAATAGTTATTTCCATTTTAATCTTCCTTTCCGCTACTGTACAACAGGAAGCACGATATAAATGTAGCTGTTTTCCTCATCTCTAATAAAGCATGGTGCTTTAGGATTAGTAAAGAATATGCTTACCTGTTCCTGGTCTAAAACCTTCAATATATCTATAAGGAATTTAGGATTAAAACTAATCATTATATCTGAACCTTCTTTAGATATAGGAATACTTTCATCCATGGAACCTATAAATGTATTAATGGATAATTCCATTTCAGTATCTTTAATTGTTAAAAATACCGGTTTCTTGTCACCTTCTTTTATAAGAAGTGTGGCTCTGTCAATACAGTCAGCCATTTCTTTTTTATTTATGTTGATCTTTGTTTTATAATCGTTACTAATCATTTTATCAGTGTCAAAATAATTAGTTGCCTCTATTAATCTTGAAACTACAATTGTATCATCAAACTCAAACAAAATATGGTTATTTGTGAAGTATATATTAACATCATCATCAACTCCACCGTTTAATATTTTACTAATTTCATTTAATGATTTTCCCGGAACTAAAACCTTAAAATCACCGTACTCTTCTTTTAACTCAATATTTCTAATGGCAATACGGAATTTATCAAGAGCTACAACTTTTAATTTATTTCCATGAACTTCAAATAACTCACCTGTAAGGAGTTTATTTTTTTCAGCATCATTTATAGCAAAACTTGTCTGTCTGATTACTTCTTTAAGAGAAAACTGTGAAATTGTGATTTTGTTATTCTTTTCAATAACAGGAAGATACGAAAAATCCTCTGCAGATTTTACAAGAATATTAAATTTAGCATTTTCACAGGTTATATTAGCCTTTATTTCATCATTTACTTCTATTAATACATCATTATCAGGAAGCTTTCTTACAATTTCTGAAAAAATCTTTGCATCAATAGCAATACTTCCTGCTTCAATAATTTCTCCTAATACCTTTGTTTCAATACCAAGCTCCATATCGTTGGCTGTCATTTTAATTTCACCTTCAGTAGCATCAATCAAAATACATTCTAATATAGACATGGTTGTTTTAGATGATACGGCTTTCATTACAATATTAATACCTGATATCAAATCTGATTTTTTACAAACTAACTTCATAAGTACTCTCCTTCATTTAGAAAATTTAGCTATAAATATATAAATAATATTTTAATAATAATAATAAGCTGTGTTAATATGTTAAAAACTTTAGAAGTTCCTTTATAATAAAGGGAAAAACAAAATAATAACATGTTAATAACTTGAAAATAATTAACAAGATATTAACAATAACCCATGGTTTAAATGTTAAGTAATTATCATCCGTAAAAAGTTATTATCACGTTATTAACATGCTATAATCACTGTTATTAACGTAAAAACGCGAGTTATTAACAAAGTTATTAACATTAATTTGGGTTAATTTTCTTTTTAAGAACATCAATCATGTTTCTAACGTTATCATCTTCCTCAATTTCGTTCTTAATCTTTTCGTATCCAAAACTAACGGTAGCGTGATTATTCTTTTTAAGGGCTGCAGCTATAGTTGATAATTTCTCATCAGTATAAACTCTGCACAGATACATACATACCTGACGTGGATATGCAATTTCCTTGCTTTTCTTCTTAGAACAAATGTCCGCAGGAGAAATCTGGAAATGCTCTGCTACAATATTTATAATGTAATCACATGTTATTTTGTTTTCTTTATTTTCAACCTTTAATGTTTCAGCTGCAAATTCCGCAGTTATTTCAGAATCATTGTTAATCTTAGAAAAAGCTATAACATTATTAAGGGAACCTTCAAGTTCACGGACATTTGATACAAAGTGTGTGGCAATGTAATCAAGTGCCTTTAAGAAATTAACACTGAAAGTATCATCCTTGTCATCTGTAAGAATATATCCCCTTGATTCAGCATGCTTTCTAAGAATTGCCATACGGGTTTCATAGTCAGGACTTTGCATATCTACTGTAAGTCCCTGCTGGAAACGACTTTTTAGTCTGTCAGCAATATCTTCTATTTCTTCAGGTCTTCTATCTGATGTTATAACTATCTGTTTATGCTTTAAAAAGAGATTGTTAAAAATGTTAAATATCTCTTCCTGGGTTCTGTCTTTTTTTGAAATAAACTGAATATCATCTATAAGCAAAACATCAACGTTACGATATTTATTTCTGAATTCAATAATTTCTTCCTGACTTGTCTGTTTAGCACGAAGTAAATCAATAACTTCGTTGGTAAAGGATTCAGTATCTGTGTACAAAACCTTTGCTTTTTTATCCTGCTTCAAAATATAGTTTCCTATAGACTGAAGAAGGTGGGTTTTTCCAAGACCTACACCTCCGTAGATAAAAAGGGGATTATATACTTCTCCCGGAGAATCTGCAACGGCAAGGGATGTAACCTGAGCGGCTGCATTGTTACCAACTACAAAAGAATCAAAAGTATACTTTGAATCTAAGTGAGCTTCGTGTATTCTCTTTTCAAGTACTAAATCCTCATCATTTACTGCAGGAATAGATGAAACTTTCTTTTCTTCATCATCTCCCGGCAATACAATTTGTAATTCGATGTCTTCTTCAAGAACCACGGAAATGGAAATCTGAAGAAAATCGAAATATTTTTTATTAATATATTGAAGACTTGCGCTTCCGCTTCTTCCGGTAAAAACAAGAGTCACGACATTGTTTTCAAAAGATTTTACTTTTAGTGGTAAAATAAACGTTTTGAAAGAAATATCCTGTATATCATACTCCTGTTTGAAAAAATCCAATATTTCAGGCCATTTTTGTTGTAAAATGTCTATCATAAAGACCTCCTAAAATGATAAAAAGGCTCAAAAGCCCATACAGTAATATAATACACCAAAAAAGGTTCATTTTCAATAGATATAAATAATAGGAAGAAAGAAAAAAAGAAGGATATAATAGTCATATTTAACAATTAACAATTTGAGGATTATTTAATGTGATTTACATAAAATTATTTTGAATTTACATAATATCGACAGTTATCGACAAAATAAATTAAAAGTTATTAACATTAAAAAATGAAAAATCAGAAAAAATGGGCATAAAAGTTGAAAAAATCGGCAAGTTATTAACATTCTATTAACATCGCGTTGATAACTTATGTTAAGTAGAGGTAAAATTATGTAAATCAAATGTAAAATTAAATAAAATCAAAGAATTATAAAAAATCGGGGATATTGGGTAAAAGTGTGAAAAAGGGTTGAAATTAATGGAGAAATGTGGTTTAATTAATGCTTGACTACGAATATTCTTACATTTATAATTGTAATGATGTTTTACTATAGAACAGAAAAGGAGGTGCCGGATTATGAAGATGACATTTCAGCCAAAGAAAAGACAGAGATCAAAAGTTCATGGATTTAGAAAAAGAATGAGCACAGCAGGTGGTAGAAAAGTTCTTGCCAGCAGAAGAGCAAAGGGAAGAAAGAAATTATCAGCTTAGGTCGCATTCAATGTGACCTTTTTTCTTTGCCATTTAACAGGAGAAAATTATTATGAATAGTTTAAAAAAGAATTATGATTCCTTAAAAAAAAATAGTGATTTTCAAAATGTTTACGCAAACGGAAAGTCAATGGCAAATAAGTATTTAGTTATGTATGTTTTATCTAACGATTTAAGCATTAACAGATTAGGTATTTCAGTAAGTAAAAAAGTAGGAAATAGTGTAGTGAGACATCACCTGACCCGCTTAATCAGAGAAAGCTACAGATTAAATAGCAGTATGTTCAATAGTGGTTTGGACATAGTCGTGGTAGTGAGAAATACTGCCAGGGACAAATCTTATAAAGAAATCGAAAGTGCACTAATGCACTTAGGAAAAATTCAGAAGATTTTAAATAACATTTAAATTGATTATTTGAAATTAAATTTGTAACTAATTTGAAAACAGGCTTTTGACTGCATAATTTAATTGATTAGAGGATTTAATATGAAGATTTTTAAATTAATATCTAAGGCAATCAATTATACATTAATAGGAATGATAAAGTTTTACAGAAAATATTTATCTCCCATGAAGAGAACATGCCATTGCAGGTATATTCCCACATGCTCCCAGTATGCAGTAGAGGCTTTACAAAAATATGGACCATTAAAGGGGTCATATCTCGCCATTAAAAGGATACTCAGATGTAATCCTTTACATAAGGGTGGGTACGATCCAGTTCCTTAAAAGGTAGGAGGATTAATTGGATAATTTAATATTAGCTACACAGACAGGTGGTATTTTAAAACCTTTTGCATGGATTTTAGGTAAAATACTTGAAATTATTTATGATTTGTTTTCAACAATGGGAATTTATAATATTGGTTTTTGTATTATATTATTTACTATTGTTGTAAGAATGCTTATGCTTCCAATGCAGATTAAGCAGCAGAAGTTTTCAAAGCTTAATTCAGTAATGACACCTGAAATTCAGAAAATCCAGAAGAAGTATCAGGGAAAGAAAGACCAGCAATCCCAGTTGGCACAGCAGGAAGAAATTAAAGCAGTATATGATAAGTATGGAACATCTCCTACAGGAAGCTGTTTACAGTTATTAATACAGATGCCTATTCTTTTTGCACTTTACAGAGTTATTATGAACGTTCCGGCATATGTTAAGCCGGTTAAGGATTTATATTTACAGGTTCTTAACGGATTAAATGCTACACAGATGAAGCAGTTTTTCGGAATTGATGGTTTAGCATCCGGTTTATCTCAGGATAAGATAAACGGTTGTATTGATGCAATGTCAGGTTATACAAGTTCAGGTAGTGGAGTTAAACTTTCAGATGGTGTTACATTAAGTAAAATCTTAGAGGTTGCCGACAAAGGGGTAGCAGATAAGATAGAAGGAATTAATAATTTCTTTGGATTGAATTTAAGTATGTCACCTAGTGGAATGTTTAATGCAGGAATGATTTCAATTATTGTTGCACTTATTATTCCTATTTTATCAGGTTTATTCCAGTTTTTAAGTGTTCAGCTTTCACAGAAGCTTAATGGAGCTGCTATGGATTCAGCAGATAATCCAATGGCAAGTTCAATGAAGATAATGAACATTATGATGCCACTTATGTCAATATATATGTGCTGGATTTTATCAGCAGGTATTGGTCTTTACTGGATGGCAGGTTCACTTATTATGATGTTACAACAGATATTTATTAATATCCACATGAAAAAAGTAGATGTTAATGATATTATTGAGGCAAATAAGGAAAAGGCAGCTGCAAAGGCTGAAAAGCGTAAGCAGAAAGAAGGAATTTACAGAGATAAGGTTCTTGAAGCTTCAAAAACAAATACAAAGAATATTTCCGGTAATTCTAAGATAAGTGCTTCTGAGAAAGAAGAAAAAATCAGAAAAGCAAAGGAAGCTGCAGCAAATAAGCCAAATTCTATGGCATCTAAAGTGAATATGGTTAATGAGTATAATAAACGCAATGAAAAATAGAGGTAAAAATAATGGAATTTAAAGAATATAATGGAAAAAATGTTGACGAGGCAGTCACAAAAGCATGTGTAGACCTTGGTGTACCAACAGAAAAGTTACAATATGAAGTTATAGAAAAGGGAAGTAACGGATTTTTAGGAATTGGTAGTAAACCTGCTGTAATAAAGGCAAGAAAGAATGCTTCTACAGAAGGTATTATCAGAGAATTTCTTGGCAAAGTATTCGAGGCAATGGAACTTACAGTTAAGGTTGACATTGACATAAAGGAAGAAGAAAAAGAAAACATTGCAAATATTAATGTTATTGGTGATGATGTTGGAATCCTTATTGGAAAAAGAGGACAGACTCTTGATTCATTACAGTATCTTGTAAGTTTAGTTGTAAATAAAGAAAGTGACAAGTTTATAAGAGTTAAGCTTGACACAGAAAATTACAGAGAAAGAAGAAAAGCAACCCTTGAAAATCTTGCAAAGAACATTGCAATTAAGGTTAAGAGAATAAGAAAACCGGTTGCTTTAGAGCCAATGAATCCATATGAAAGAAGAATCATTCATTCAGCTCTTCAGAATGACAGATATTGTACAACAAGAAGTGAGGGAGAAGAACCTTACAGACACGTAGTTGTTGTTTTGAAAAAATAATAACATGGAATTTTAAATGCTCTTCACATAAAGTGGAGGGCATTTTTCTTTTACTAAATTGTATATATGTGATATACTTTAAATTTAGTGAAGTTTAATTTAGAAAAGGTGTATTATGAAGATAACAGAGACTATTGCAGCGATATCTTCATCTGCCGGAAATTCAGGAATAGGTATAATAAGAATTAGCGGTGATGAGGCAATAGAAGTTGCAGACAGAGTTTTTAAATCCCATAAAAATATTAGGTTAAAGGATGTAGATTCACATACGGTTCATTATGGACATATTGTTGATGGAGATAAAATTATAGATCAGGTTTTAGTTATTGTTTTAAAAAATCCACATTCTTATACCGGGGAAGATACGGTGGAAATTGATTGCCACGGCGGAATGCTTATACTTAAAAAGGTATTAGAACTGGTATTAAAGAACGGTGCTAAAGCTGCAGAACCGGGAGAATTCACAAAGAGAGCTTTTTTAAATGGAAAGCTGGATTTGTCTCAGGCAGAAGCAGTTATGGATTTAATAAATTCAAAGAATGATTTTGCCCTTGACAGTTCCATTAATCAGTTAAGGGGAAATATATCTGAGGAAATAAAGGAATTAAGAAGCAGCATAATATATCATATTGCTTTTATTGAGTCAGCATTAGATGATCCGGAGCATATCAGTTTAGATGGATATGAGGATGAAATAAATGAAATGTTAAATGATAATATTTTAAGAATAAAGAAGATGATTAAGTCCTTTGATAACGGAAAAATAATGAAGGAAGGAGTTAAAACTGTTATTCTTGGGAAGCCCAATGCAGGAAAATCATCACTTCTTAATTTAATGCTTGGTGAGGAAAGGGCTATTGTAACGGATATTGAGGGAACTACCCGTGATACTTTAGAGGAAAATATTAACCTTGGAGGAATAAGTCTTAAGATAATAGATACTGCAGGAATTAGAAATACTGATGATAAGGTGGAACAAATAGGTGTTAACAAAGCAAAGGATATGGCTAAGGATGCAGACCTTATTATTTTTGTGGCAGATGGTTCTAAAGAGTTAGATGATAATGACAGGGATATTATTAACATTATTGAAGATAAACCGGCTATTATATTAATAAATAAGTCAGATATTAACACGGTTATTGACATAGATGACTTAAAAGAAAGTTCAAAAAGGGATGTAATACTTTTTTCAGCAAAGGAAGGTCATGGAATTGATGTACTTGAAGATAAAATTGAAAAGATGTTTTACTCAGGAAAAGTAACATACAATGACCAAATTTATATAACTAATGCAAGACATAAAGAAGCACTGGATAATGCATATGATAGTTTGTGTCGTGTAAAGGAATCAGTTGACGCAGGTATGCCGGAGGATTTTTATTCAATTGATTTAATGGATGCTTACGAAAGCTTGGGACTAATAATAGGGGAAAGTGTGGAAGATGACCTTGTAAATGAAATTTTTTCTAAATTTTGTATGGGAAAATAATTATTGGAGATAAAAAAATGCCGAATGTAGTTGAAAATTATGATGTTGTAATAATTGGTGCAGGTCATGCAGGATGTGAAGCGGCCTTAGCTTCAGCAAGACTTGGACTTAATACTATTGTTTTTACTGTAAGTGTTGACAGTATTGCTTTAATGCCATGTAATCCTAACATTGGAGGAACATCTAAAGGACATCTGGTAAGAGAACTGGATGCTTTAGGTGGTGAAATGGGTAAAAATATTGACAAGACTTTTATACAGTCAAAGATGCTTAATAAATCAAAGGGACCAGCAGTTCATTCACTTAGAGCCCAGGCTGATAAGCAGGATTATACAAGAGAAATGCGCAAAACTCTTGAAAATACTGACAATTTAACAGTGCGACAAGGTGAAGTTGCGGAAATTATAGTGGAAGATGGTGTAATAAAGGGCGTAAAGACTGTATCAGGTGCAACTTATTACGCTAGATCAGTAGTTTTGGCTACAGGAGTTTATTTAAAAGCTAAGTGTATTTATGGGGATGTGTTCCAGTACACCGGCCCTAACGGACTTATGGCAGCTAATCATTTAACAGATTCTTTGATTAAGAATGGAATTAAAATGAGAAGATTTAAAACGGGAACCCCTGCAAGAGTGGATAAAAGAACTGTTGATTTTTCAAAAATGGAAGAGCAGTTTGGGGATGAAAGGGTAGTGCCGTTTTCATTTTCAACAGACCCTGAAAGTGTGCAAAAGGAACAGGTTTCGTGTTGGCTTACTTACACTAATGAGGAAACTCATAAAATTATAAAAGAAAATATTAACCGTTCACCGTTATTTTCAGGAATGATAGAGGGTACCGGCCCAAGATATTGTCCATCAATTGAGGATAAAGTAGTTAAATTTGCAGATAAAAACAGACATCAGGTATTTATAGAGCCAGAGGGACTGTATACAAATGAAATGTACTTAGGTGGAATGTCATCGTCACTGCCTGAGGATGTTCAATATGCAATGTATCATACAGTTCCCGGACTTGAAAATGCAAAAATAGTTAGAAATGCCTATGCAATAGAGTACGATTGTATAGAATATGGACAGTTGTTACCTAATTTGGAGTTTAAAAATATTAAGGGATTGTTTAGTGCAGGACAGTTTAACGGAAGTTCGGGATATGAGGAGGCAGCTGCTCAGGGAATTATTGCGGGAATTAATGCTGCACGTTTTGTTCAGAACAAGGAATCAATTATTTTGGACAGATCTCAGGCGTATATTGGAGTTTTAATTGATGATTTGGTAACTAAAGAGAGCCATGAACCTTATAGAATGATGACTTCCAGAGCAGAATACAGGTTATTGTTAAGACAGGACAATGCTGATTTGAGACTTACAAAGATTGGTTATGAAGTCGGATTGGTTTCTGAGGAAAGATATAAGTATGTTTGTGAGAAAGAAAAGTTAATTGAAGAAGAAGTTAAACGTTTGGAAAATTATAAGGTAGGTGCAGCAAGAGAAAATCAGGAGATATTAGAGAAACTTGGAACTACACCTCTTAAGACAGCTACAACTTTAGGGGAATTAATAAGAAGACCTGAGTTAAATTATGATTTAATAAAAGAGTTGGATAAAGATAGAAAAGAATTGCCTTATGATGTAATAGAACAGGTTAACATAAATATTAAATATAATGGTTATATTGAGAGACAAAAGAAGCAGGTAAAGAATTTTAAAAAATTGGAAAATAAAAAGATACCTGAAGATTTTGATTATAAAAAGGTAAAAAGTCTGCGCATAGAAGCCGTACAAAAGCTGGAGTTTTATAGACCTGTTAATATAGGACAGGCATCAAGAATTTCCGGAGTTTCACCGGCAGATATTTCGGTTTTGCTGATTTATATGGAACAAATGAACAGAAAACACTAAAATATTATGTAAACCGTAACTGTTTAATAAAAATAAAGTTATGTAAACTAATATAATTTAATGAAAATTAATGGAGGAATAGATGATTCAGGGGCGTAAATTGCTTGAACAGGGATTAAGTCAATTAAATATTCAATTTACTGATAAACAGATTGAACAATTTATGAAATATTATGACTTGTTAATAGAAAAAAATAAGGTAATGAATCTTACTGCAATTACAGATTTAAATGAAGTAATGACAAAACATTTTTTAGACAGTGTTTTAATTTCAAATGTTTTAAATATGTCTGATTTTTATACATTAGTGGATGTGGGAACAGGTGCAGGTTTTCCAGGAATCCCTATTAAAATATTATTTCCTCATTTAAAAGTTACTTTAATTGATTCTCTTAACAAAAGATTGAAATTTTTAGATGATGTTATAAGTGAACTGGAACTTGATGGAATTGAAACTGTACATGGACGTGCTGAAGATTTAGGAAATAATGATTTATACAGAGAAAAATATGATTTATGTGTTTCAAGAGCAGTGGCTAATTTATCTACTTTAAGTGAATATTGTATTCCTTTTATTAAGAAAGATGGTGTTTTTGCCAGTTATAAGGCATCAGACAGTGAAGAAGAAATAAATAATTCAAAAAACGCCATTAAAATATTAGGTGGAAGTATTAGTAAGGTATGTGAAACTGCTTTACCTGGTACAGAGGTAAAGAGAAATATAGTAATTATTAAAAAGGATAAATGTACATCAAAGAAATATCCAAGAAAAGCAGGTACTCCATCTAAGGAGCCATTATAATTGACTTATTTCTTTAATAAATGGAGGATATATGTTAGAAGAATATTTAAATAGTAGAAAACAAATGATGCTTGATAAAATAAATGAATATTCTGAATTGCTGGAACATAATAAAATTGAAAAAGAGGAAGCTTATAATAAGATAGATGAATTAAATTCTCTTATAGATGAGGCATCAGAAATATTTTCTTCAAAAGCCAGAATTGATAGTGAACATAAAAACAATGAAGTTAATAAAATTAAAGAAAAGATAGAATTAATAGAATGTGAAAATAATAATTTGAAAATTGAGATGGCAAAAGCATCAAAAGAATTAGTTGATATTCAAAATAGTATTAATGAATTCAAAAGTGATTATGTTTCACGTGAAACAAAGTATAAAAGAAGAAGACCTACAATTAAGAAGGAGGTTATGGATAAATTAAAACTTTGCAAGGACATTGTTTCTGTGGATAGCAAAAGAGCAGCAGTTGAATTAGATGAAATATTAAAATTATTATCATAAGTACATAAAATACTGAGGATATGCCCTAGGGCATATCCTTTTTTGATAATAATCCTTGTGTTATTATGTTTCACGTGAAACACAAATAAGAACAACATTTAGGTTAATATATGGCAAAATAGGCATATTTAAGGATTGTTTCACGTGAAACATTAAAAATAAGAAATATTTAGCACAAATTTGGAGATATGTTATGGAAAATCCTATTTACATATGATAAAATATATCAGCAGGAAACATAAGGAATACTAAAATTAATGAAAGGATAGAAGTCAATAGAAAATTGTGCAAATTTATTGGCTTTATATAGAGATAGGTAGGTTATATGGGTAGAATTATAGCTATTGCCAACCAAAAAGGTGGAGTTGGAAAAACAACGACATCTATTAATTTGTCTTCTTGTTTAGCAGATTTAGGAAAGAAAGTATTACTGGTTGATATTGATCCTCAGGGAAATGCAACAAGTGGGGTTGGAATTATTAAACAAAATTTAGAAAATACAGTTTATGAATTATTTCTTGATGAATGTACCATATCAGAGTGTTTAACAAAAAGCGTTGTGGATAATTTAAATGTACTTCCGTCAAATGTAAATTTGTCAGGTGCAGAAATTGATTTAATTGGAGTTGAAAACAGAGAATATATTTTGAAGAATGTTCTAGACCAGATAAAGGACTTGTATGATTATATTATAATTGATTGTCCTCCTTCATTAAATATATTAACAGTTAATGCCATGACTGCAGCTGATTCGGTAATTGTCCCTATTCAGTGTGAATATTATGCGTTAGAGGGACTGTCTCAGTTAATTCATACAATTAACCTGATTCAGGACAGACTTAATAATGACTTGGAAATTGACGGAATTGTATTTACAATGTATGATTCAAGAACAAATTTATCATCAGATGTAGTTGAAAATGTAAAAAGTAATGTACATATAAATATATATGATACAGTTATTCCAAGAAATGTAAGATTAGCAGAGGCACCAAGCTTTGGTCTTCCAATACATATGTATGATGGAAAGTCAGCAGGAGCTGTTGCATACAAGAATCTTGCTAAGGAAATAATAAAATAAAAATATTAATTATAAAGTTAAAATGATATTAATATATAAAAATCACAATAAAATTATCAAATATATATTATTATTATTATAACTAAAATGTAAAGGAAAAAGTATGGCAGTAAAAAAGAAAAGTTTAGGAAGAGGAATTGATTCGTTAATTCCTCAGACAGATACAGGTAATAAAAAAGAAAAGGTTAAGGAAAAGCCGGTTGTTAAAGAAGTAATAAAAGAGGTTGTAAAGGAAGTAAAGGTTCCTGTTCCGGCTGAAACTATGATGAAAATTTCAGATATTGAGCCTAATAGAGATCAGCCACGTAAAAATTTTGACAAAGAGGCATTAGATGAACTGGCAGATTCTATCAGACAGTTTGGAATTATTCAGCCTATAGTTGTTCAGAAAAAGGATGATTATTATGAAATAATTGCAGGAGAAAGACGATGGAGAGCTGCAAAGCTGGCTAAAATAAAGGAAGTTCCCGTTATTGTAAAGGAGTATACTCCTCAGGAGGTAATGGAAATCGCCCTTATTGAAAATATTCAGAGAAGGGATTTAAATCCTATTGAAGAGGCACTTGCATATAGGAGTCTTATTAATGAATATAATCTTAAACAGGATGAACTGGCTAAAAGAGTTTCAAAGTCAAGAGCAGCTATAGCAAATTCCATGAGATTACTTAGATTAGCTGAACCGGTTCAAAATATGCTGGTGGAAGGTCAGATTTCAATGGGACATGCAAGGGCATTGCTAGCATTAGAATTAGAGGATTTACAGGTTGATGCTGCAAATACAATTATGGAAAGAGGCTTAAGCGTAAGAGATACAGAGAAGCTTGTAAAGTCAATTTTGAATCCAAAACAGTCAAAACTTCCAATTCCTAGCAGTGAAGAGGCTATATATTCAAAACTTTCCGATAAATTAAAGGAAATTATGGGTACAAAGGTTTCAATTAATCACAAAAAAGGCGGAAAAGGTAAGATTGAGATAGAATATTACTCTCAGGAAGAATTAGAGAGATTATTGGAATTATTTAATGGTATACAAAACTAAATTAATGTTATAAACTATAACTAATCTATAATCAGAAAAGGAGTTAGAAATGAACGATTATATATATATGGGAATAATAGTCGCAATGTTTGTAATATTTATTATTCTTCATATTAAACAAAATAACAAAATAAAGAGACTTATGAACAGATATGAGAAATTTATGAAAGGAAAAAATGCTGAAAATCTTGCAGATGCAATAGAAGAGAATTTTCAGCAAATGGATAAACTGGAAATATCACATCAGAAAAATGAATTAAAGATGGAGCAGGCTCTTCAAAATATAACAACAACATTTCATAAGTTGGGAATTGTTAAGTATGATGCCTTTAAGGAAATGGGTGGTAATTTAAGTTTTGCTCTTTGTTTGTTAGATGATACAAACACCGGATTTATTTTAAACACCATGCATGGACGTGACAGTAGTTACAGTTACATAAAGGAAATTATAAAAGGTGAGGCGTACGCAACACTAGGTGAAGAAGAAAAGGAAGCTTTAGAAAAAGCAATTAATTCATAATTTAAACAAGAATGTGGTACAAAAATGCTACATTCTTTTTTTATTTTATAAAAAGTTGTAATTATATGAAAAGTGGGATGTTCAGACTATATATTATGAGAAAAAAATAATAGTAATGAACATAGACAATAAGTTTATAGGATATATTGAATAACCTCTCATAATTGGGAGATAGGGGAGTTGAAGTGTAGAAGAAAATTTTTTTAAAAAAAATGAAACTTTTTGGTACTTTGAATAGTCTAAATATTATAAAGAATAAAGGAGATAAAATTGAAAGAGAAAAAAGAAGATATAATTAGTAAACTTCTTATAAATAATTATGACAAATATTATCACATAGCATATAGTTATACACAAAATAAAAATGATGCACAGGATATAGTACAAGAAGGAGCATATAAGGCTATATATAATTCGGAAAAATTGCGTCAGGTAAAATATGCAGATACATGGATATGTAAAATTATTATAAATGAAGCAATTAGTTATATCAAAAAAAACAGGTTTAATTGGGATAAAGATATTGTAAGTGAAATGAAAGATGAAAAAGATATGTTTAAAATTGAAGACGATAAGATTGAATTGAAACAGGCGTTGGACAAATTAACAGATAAAGAAAGGGCTGTAATTGTATTAAGATATTTTGAAGAAATGAGTTTAAATGATGTTGCGTACATTTTAGGTGAAAACTTAAGTACAGTAAAAAGTAGAATATATAGGGCACTTGAAAAGTTAAAAGAGTATATGATAGTTAAATAGATTGTGATATGAAGGAGAAATTAAGATGGTAAATGATGAAATGTTAAAAAAACTAAAAGATCAATATATTGGAGTTGAAGTTCCTGATGATGAAAAAAATAAATTAAATGAAATTTTAGAGTATGCTAAGATAGATAGAAAAAGAAAAAGAAAAAAAGTTATAATTACAAGATGGATGATTTCTGTTGCTGCATTGTTGTTAGTTGTAATTATGCCAAATACAAATGAAACATTAGCATCATCTTTAAAAAATATACCTTTGGTGGGAAATATTTTTAGTGTAATAACAGTTAGAAAATATGATGAAGACAAAAATATCAAAATTAATATGGCAAAAATAGATTCTAATGGAGATATTAAAAATAAAAAAACAGTTGAAAAGTTAAACAATGATATAAAAAAATATACAAACAAGATAGTAAATCAATATAAAGTTGATTTAGGTTCAAGTGGATTTAGTGATTTATATATGGATTATAAAATTGTTATTAATAATGATAAGTGGTTTACAATAGCATTTACAATAAACGAAACCAGAGCAAGTGGATATGAATTTCATAGATATTACAATATAGATAAATCAAGTGGAAAAATTGTTAGTCTAAAAGATATATTTAAGGAAAAATCTGATTATATAAAGATTATAAGTAATGATATAAAACGACAAATGAAACAGCAAATGTTGACTAAAGACGTTGTATATTTTATTAAAGATAATGGTATTTCTACAGGATTTAAAGAAATCTCAGGTAATCAAAACTATTATATAAATAATGAGGGAAATATAGTAATAGCATTTGATGAGTACGAAGTAGGACCAGGATGTACAGGGGCACCTAAGTTTGTAATATCAAAAGATATAGTAAACAATATTTTAAATAATTAAGAAACATAAATATAAATGATGGAGATGAATAAGATGACAAGAAATGAAAAAAAACAAAGGAGAATAAGACAACTTAAAATACGTGTAATATCCACGTTATTAATATTGTGTTTAGTAATTGTAGCAGGTGGTTGCGCTTTAATAGAAAAAAATAAAGAGAGTAAAAAAGTTGTCAGAGTTAATGGTGGAGTTGTTGAAAAAACAAAGAATGTTGCAGATAACAGTGAAAATACTTCAACTGAAACAAAGGAAGAAACCAGTAAAACTGAAGAGGAAACAACAAAAGATAATAAAAGAGTAATTGATCCTAATAAACCTATGATTGCTTTAACCTTTGATGACGGACCGGGGGAGAGAACCCTGGAATTGTTGGAAACATTGGAAAAATACAATGTGAGAGCTTCATTTTTTATGTGTGGCACAAGTCTTTCCAGAAACGATATAAAGGTGGAAGAAATTTTAAAGAAAATGGATGAATTAGGATGTGACATGGGAAATCATACAATGGATCATCAGTCATTGCCAACATTATCCTCTAAAAAAATTAAATGGGAAGTGGAAGGGGTTAATGATTTAATTAAGAAACATGTAGGACATGGAGCTAAATTTGTGAGACCACCTTACGGAGCAGGAATCAGAGATAAGAAGGTAAGCAAATATGTAAAGGCACCTATGGTTTGCTGGTCTGTGGATACATTGGATTGGAAGACAAAAAGTAAAAAGGAAACAATAAGGTCTGTTATGAATGATGCTCATGATGGAGATATAGTGTTAATGCATGACATTCATGGATGGACAGTAGATGCAGTAAAAAAGATTATTCCAAAACTACTAAAAAAGGGATATCAGTTAGTTACAGTGTCTGAAATGGCAGAGGCTAAAGGCTGTAAACTGGAAAATGGAAAGCCATATTTTGAATTCTAATAGATATAAGAACCGTTATGTTAAATTAAAAACTTAGCATGGCGGTTTTTATATGCAAAAAATCAACCTGTCACAGGAGATAATTAACCTGTTGCCTAAATACTATTTACATTTATATAGTAATAAAATAAAATTCTAATTAGAAACAGAGAGGTTTAATTAGTAGGAAAGTTATATGAAGGTTATCATTGATATTGATGAAAATTGCATAGAAAACCAGGTAATAATAAAGTGTTCAAAATTTGACGAAAAAATTGCCATGCTTCAAAGAAATATAAGCAATAGTTTATCTGAAAACATTAAACTTGAGCTATATAAGGATCAGAAGGATTATTATATTGATATTGAGGACATTTTGTTTTTCCAGACAGAAGGAGACATGGTTAAGGCACATACAAGGGATGATATTTTTGACACAGGTTACAGACTTTATGAACTTGAGAAAATATTGCCATGGACATATTGCAGAATTTCAAAGTCTGCAATATTAAACGTAAAAAAGGTATATGCAATTACTAAAAATATAACTGCTTCAAGTGAAATAGAATTTAAAGACAGTCATAAACACGTATTTGTTTCACGAGGATATTTTAAACCTTTAAAAAGTAAATTAGATGAAATAAGGAGTAAAGAATAATGAAAAGAAAAAATATTTTCTGGGGAATGGCACTTATAGCTATTGCGGTAATATGGATAATTACCAAATTAGATATATTTCCCGGTGTGCAATTTGGAAAAATAGCGTTTACATTGCTGTGGGCAGCATGGCTTGTAAAGGGAATTTTAGATAGAGGGTTTTTCTCTATTTTTATGAGTATTGCCTTTCTTGGAATTGTATGGCAACATGAATTAAAAATAGAAAGTATCACTCCATGGCCGGTTGTAGGCTCGGCAATATTGTTAAGTATAGGATTTTCACTTATATTCGGAAACAAGGAAAGACGTAACTGGAAAAAGGCATGTAAAAAGGGATATGACGAAAAAGACGGATATGGAAATTTTACCTCAAGTCATGCAGAGGGAGAAAATATAGTTCACGTAACTAAATTTTCAGGAGCTGAAAAGTATATTGACTCTAAGAATTTAAAAAGTGTGGAAATTATAAATAAGTTTGGTGGTTGTGAAATTTATATGGATAAGGCAGTTCCGGCGGGCAATGAGGTTTACGTGAGAGTTGAATGTATGTGTGGCGGAGTTGAAATATATATTCCAAAAAGCTGGAAGGTTAAAAATCTTACAACAGCGACTTTAGGGGCACTGGATGAAACCGGGCACTATGAAGGAGATGCAGTAAATGATACTGTTGTTGTTTTATCAGGTACTATTAAATTAGGAGCAGTGGAAATAGTAAGGGTATAAAATCAGATGATTTTTGGTATAGAAAAAGCAGGGTTTCTACAAACTCTGCTTTTTTCAATGAAAATTTTAATATTCCACAACTGATATGAAACTTTTTAATATTTTTATTTCTTCAGGATTATTTTTTGCAATTCTTGCTGCGGCAACAATAGGAATCCAGTTTTGAACGTAACGCTTGCTTGTGCTTGTTGCTTCGCAGAATTTATCCAGATATGATTCTGCCAAATCAGGCATATTAATTTTCATCCACAAATATGTTCTGGCAACATCGGCACTGGCGTTTCCCTGGGATGCATGATTCCAGTCAAGAACACAAGCCTCACCTTCATTAATAATAATATTATGAGGTGTTAAATTACCGTGGCACAATTTCCTATGACGTGGACAGGTGTTTAACATGTCAATAAGGTCTATTTTAAGATTTTTATCCAAGTTGGAAAACTTAATATAATCTGCAAATTTTTCCTTTTGGAATGGCAGTTTATCAAGTCTGTTTTTATGAATTGATGTTTGAATTTCAATCATTTTATCTAAATATTTATCTGAATTATCAGGGTCTGACTGTATCATGGAAAACAAAGTAGTGCCCTTTATAATAGAAGATTTAAAATACCATTTTCCATCCATAACAGATACTTCTTCTATAGAAGGAACATTGATGCCTGTTGTTTCAACCATGGATGTAATAAAAGATTCCAAAAATACATCAGTTTTCTTATAATTTTTATTAAAAATCTTATAAGTATTATTTCCATCAGTATAAATACTGTTATTTCGTCTTTCGTTTACTAATTCAAGATTCATATGTTTTACCTTCTCCTAAATAAAATGTATTATTATAATGAAATTAAGAATAGTATAACATATATTGACGATGTTTGCCATAATCCTTGCAAAAATAGGAGGTTAGGGGTATAATCGAAATACCGTGAAAAGATTGTTAATAAGAGTCATTCCGTGTTAATAACACAAATAGAGAAGTGACTCGTAGGAGGAGAAATGTTAGATATAAAGTTATTGAGAAATAATTTTGATGAAGTTGCAAAGGCTTTATCTACAAGAAACGAAGATTTTGATTTAAGTCTTTTTAAGGACCTTGATGAAAAGAGAAGAAATCTTTTAAGTGAGGTTGAAGCATTAAAGGCTAAGCAGAATACTACATCTAAGTTGATTCCACAGTATAAGAAAGAGGGAAAAGATGTTGCACCTATTATGGCAGAAATGAAAGAAATTTCAGATAAGGTTAAGACATTAAACGCTGATTTAAGTAAAGCAGAAGAAGACTTAAACAACTATATGCTTACAATACCTAATATTCCTCATCCTTCTGTTCCGGCAGGAATGACAGATGAAGATAATGTAGAAATAAGAAAGTTCGGTGAGCCTACTCATTTTGATTTTGAGCCAAAGGCACATTGGGATTTAGGTGCGGATTTAGGAATACTTGATCCGGAAACAGCAGCTAAAATAAGCGGTTCAAGATTTACAGTATACAGAGATTTAGGTGCAAGACTTGAAAGAGCCATTGTAAACTTCTTCCTTGATACACACACATCAAAGCATGGTTATACAGAAGTATTTCCACCATTTATGGTTAGCCGTGAGAGCATGACAGGTACAGGACAGCTCCCTAAGTTTGAGGAAGATGCATATAAGGTACAGGGAGATGGAAAGGAATATTTCTTAGTTCCTACAGCAGAAGTTCCTGTAACTAATATGTATAGAAACCAGATTTTAGATGGCTCACAGCTTCCAATTAAGCACTGTGCATATACAGCATGTTTCAGAGCTGAAGCAGGTTCAGCAGGTAGAGACACAAGAGGACTTATAAGACAGCATCAGTTTAACAAGGTTGAGTTAGTTAAGTTCTGCAAGCCGGAAGATTCATATGATGAATTAGAGAAACTTACAAGAGATGCAGAAGATGTATTGCAGATGCTTGGACTTCCGTACAGAGTAGTTAAGATTTGTATTGGAGATTTAGGATTCACAGCTGCAATGAAGTACGATATTGAAGTTTGGATGCCAAGCTACGGCAGATATGTTGAAATTTCAAGTTGCAGTAACTTTGAAACATTCCAGGCAAGACGTGCAAACATTAAGTATAAGGATAATGCAGGTGATAAAGCTGAATTTGTTCATACATTAAACGGAAGTGGCGTTGCAGCCGGAAGAACAACAGCAGCTATTTTGGAAAATTATCAGCAGGCAGATGGAAGTATTGTAATTCCTGAAGTTTTAAGACCTTACATGGGTGGACTTGAAAAAATAGAAGCAAAATAGTATTATATATACTGGTTAAAAAATAAAATGCCGGTTATGGATTACGGGTTTTTCCATAGTCTTAAGCCGGCACTTGTTCTCATAGTTAAATGGATATAACAAGTGCCTCCTAAGCACTAGTTGTGGGTTCGATTCCCGCTGGGAACATTATAAAATGCAGCAATGGTTGTAGATTCATTGCTGCATTTTATGTTAATACATTTGTATGGAAGATAATTTCTCTGCATATTAATATACTTTTCCATTTGGACTACAAAAATTAAGATTAATTTGGAGAGGTGAAACATGATTTATGATTTTAATTTTGAAATATTAATTTGTTTAATAATTTTATCGTTGATTTTAGCTGTATTGTGTAAAAAAATATTTAATAAGAATTTTAAAGAAATAATTGCTTTATTATTAATATGCTTTTATTTTATTTTGATAATTTATAAAACTCAGTTTCCAATCTTTATTAATAATGATGTTATGGAAACTGAATTAGGTGGAATAAAATTGGGCAGGGATGTTAATTTGATTCCTTTTAAGGATTTTGCTCATATGACAAGTTTATTGAATATTGTTATGTTTATTCCGATAGGATTTTTGCAGGGATTTGTAGTAAAGAATAATTGGAAAAAGACTATTATTGTGGGATTTATTTTAAGTCTTGTAGTCGAGAGTTCACAGCTGTTAGTGAATATGTTAATAGGATATAATTTTAGAACCTTTGATGTTAATGATTTAATTTTTAATACTATTGGAGCTTTAATAGGGTACTTAATATTATTTGGAATAATATCCTTGTTGAAAAAATTCAAAAGTAGTGACAATAGAATTGTTGAGTACATTAAATCAAGAGAATAAAACACAAAATCCACAATTATACCCAGAATCTCCGCAAGTTGAAATATTACTACAATCGTAGTATAATTATCTGATATAAAACTAAATATGGAGATTGATAATGGACTATATTGTAATGGATTTAGAGTGGAATCAAAATCCATATGGAAAAAGTAATTATTATCCGGACCTGCCATTTGAAATCATAGAAATTGGTGCAGTGAGAGTTAGTGAGGACAGAGAGATACTGGATTCTTACCAACAGGTTATAAGACCAAGAGTATATAAGAAACTTCATTATAAAATTCGGGAAATAACTCATTTTACTGAAGAAGAATTGAAGGAAGGAAAGGATTTCAAGAGAGCAATTATTGAATTTCTTGACTGGTGCGGAGATGATTATATGTTCTGTACATGGGGTTCTATGGATTTAACGGAGCTCCAGAAGAATATGAAACATTACAGGTTAGAGAGAGTGCTGGATTTCCCATTATTTTTTGTGGATTTGCAGAAAATGTTTAGTTTGCGATATGACGATGGACATATGAAACGAACTCTCACAAGTGCTGTTGAATATTTGGAAATTGATGAGGATCATGAATTCCACCGGGCTTTGAGCGATGCCTATTACACGGCCAGAGTTATGCAGACTATGGACTTTGACAAATATAAGAACCGATTATCTATTGATACATTTTATTCACCTAGAATTAAGGAAGAAGAGATTTTCGTTAGGTTTGATGAGTATACCAAGTTAGTAACAAGGGAATTCCTTTCTAAAGAAGAAATGTTCGAAGATAAAGATGTAAGCGACATGAAATGTAATAAATGTGGCAAATATTTGAAAAAGGAACTGGATTGGTTTTCCGACTGTGGAAAGACTTATTATTGCTTAGGAAAATGTGCCGTGCATGGTTATGTCAGAGGAAAGATTAAGATAAAGAAAGTGGAAGATGACAGTTTCTTTGCAATTAAAATTATGAAATCCACTGACGAAGAAGGGGCGAAAAGTATTTACGACAAACAGGAATCTATTAGGGAAAAGAGACGTGAGAGAAGACAGAGGTCTCTGGATAAAGAAATCGTCATAGATGAGTTATGGGATGAAAATGAGGATGAAAATGAGGATGACGATTAAATAAAAAAGTAGCTGTATATCCGAAAAGGATAAGCAGCTACTTTTTTGTTTATTATTTAGTTTCCTTATAATTCTCCATAAGAGCTTCAAGTTCTGTTAAAAGACAATCAACTTTACCATAGAATGAATCGTTGTTCATAGGATCGTCGAATTTGTCACGGATTTCAGTTACCGCATCAATAACAGCATTAAGACGTTTCTTACCACTACCATTTAAGTAAAGCATATAACGGCTCTTTTCATTTTCCTGTGGAGTCATTTTCTTTAAAACAACCTGCATATTAGGTTTTTCTCCAATAAAACGGTATGTGATAGATGGAGAAGCATGGTTAAATAAATTCTGAAGATAGTAAATATCTCCTGTTTCATTGTAATATTTCCATGCAAATGTTTTTCTCATGGTCTGAGCTCCAATAGAGTTAAGTCCGATGCTATGTCCGGCTGCACGAAGAACTCTGTATGCCTGTTCTCTTGAAAGAGGCTTGTTAGAATTGTTATGTCCTAATATTAAGTAAGAATCCGGATCCTTACCTTCTGTGAAAGTATGGATTGTTTTCTTTAAATCTTCCGGAACTTTAAAAATGTTCTTAATGTTCTTTGTTCCAATTTCAACAGTTATTTCATCTTTGTCTCTTACATCCTTAACCTTAAATGAAAGAATGTCCTGAAGCTGAAGTCCCGTGCCCACACCAACTTCAAACATGATGTAGTACTTATAGTCAACTTCTTTAAGTGCGTTGCCAAATAGACGAAGTGTGTCTTCGTCCTTAATAGGTGCTACCCAATTCATAATATTAATACCTCCTAAATTAATAATCAGCGATTTCTATTTCGTTTATTCGCTCTTATTTTATTTAATCTTCTATGCTGCATAACAATGATTAATATTAAAATAACAACAATTACGATACCAATAATAATAGGCAGTAGAATTTTTGGTACCTTGAAGTTAGATTTCTTTGAATTATCACTGTTTGCGGCTGCAGTTTTATTTTCAGTGTCTAAAGCGGTTTTGCTTTGTACACTTTCTGAACTTAAGTTTGTGGTTCCACTTTCAGCAACAGAAGTTGTAGATGACTCGTTTGGGGTATCTGCAACGGTATTAGTGTATTTAATACCAGCTGTTCCTACAGATTTTGAACCATATTTGTAAGTAATAGTTGCAAATTTATCATTAGAAATTCCAAAGGATATTTCAGATGTTAAATCTGCAAACTTTGCTTTTTTAGGAATAACCACACAGGCGGAATCATCTATGGAAATGCTGCTATTGTCGTTACAGAAAGGTGATTTCAAAGTAACACTTTCTGTATTTTTGAAACGGGAATCGTTTTGGGCAACATTAACCTTGTGAAAATTGTCAAAGCCGTAATCAAGCAAAGCCTTGGTGTCATAGTAAACATTGTTACCATTTGAGTTAAGCACAACTGTAATAAGAGTCATGCCGTTTCTCTCGGCAGAGGTAACAAGGGTTGTCCCAGACTGATTAGTAAATCCGGTTTTTCCACCAATAATTCCATCGTAGTAAAATCCGCTGTAGCGTCTAACCATTTTATGACGCTGGTAAGAATTAAAATTTTCTTTTCTTTTGTTATTCTTTTTAATTGTATATTCTGATGTGTTAATAATGTCTCTGAAAGTCTGATATTTAAGAGCATCACGCATTATCATAGCCATGCCATATGCCGTAACATAGTGATTTGGGTCATGAAGACCGTTGGCATTGGCAAAATGAACTCCTGTGGCACCGGCTTTTTTGGCACGCTCATTCATCATTTCAGCAAATTCCTTTGTGGAGCCGGCAATGTGTTCGCCAAGTGCGGTGGCAACTTCATTGGCGGATGTAAGCATTAATGCATATAAGCAGTCCTTAACAGATAACTTTTCACCAATTTGACAACCGGCATTGGCATCACCATATTCTAATCCGTTAATGGCATTTTTTGAAAAAACTACTGTTTCATCTAATTTGCAATTCTCTATTGTTAAAAGTGCCGTCATTATTTTTGTAATGCTGGCAGGATACATTTTTTTGTTACACTTTTTATCATATAAAATAGTATCTGTGGATGCATCAATTAATATAGCAGATTCACCGTGCAAAGTAGGTGCCTTAGGCCAACTGGTGCTTGTCTTCTTAGGGGCTGCAGAAACATCTGCAATTCCTAATCCTGTGTTGGAATCAGTAATTGGGATAAAAATATTTCCCAGTACCAGCATCATAATAAGCAATGCTGATAAAACTTTTTTAAATCTATATGTAATCATTGTAATCTCCAAAATATAATCATATAAAATATATTTTACATAAAATAAAGGCAAAATGCAATTAATTTACAAAATATTTTTGATAAATCATATATTGAATAAAAAAATAATGATAAAAAAGTAGTGGAAATAAATAGTTGTATGTATATAATATTAACGTAGTAAAGGATAAACTATAGTATAAGAATAATAAAAAACAGTAACTAATGAACAGTTAATATTGTCCAATGGTTACTGTTTTTTTATTTAACCCTTGATTTTATAACCTTAAGTCTTGTAAATTCCTCACGTTCCTTTTCTTCCAAAGCATTTTCAATGGTTTTTACTAATGCTTCATAGCTTGGAATGGTTATATTCTTAAGGGCGTTGGCACGCTTTTGGGTTTTCTTGATATTGTAAGCAAGACGATAAGCGGCATTTTCAATCATGGAAAGTCTGATGGTTAAATCCTTAACCTTCTCAAAACAGGATTTTGCCATATCAAGGGATTCCGTAGTGCCATAAAAAGAATATACGGGGTTTCGGATTTCTTCCTTATGCCTTACAAGAGGGATTTCCGTACCCATAACACTTCTTGATTTTATCCTTATGTCATTCTCAGGAGTAACGTTAAAAGCAAAAGTTTCCACGTTTTTAATTCCCAGTTCAATGTTTGCCTTTTCAAGAGCGCTATAGGCTTCCTTAAAGGTCATGTCAATTTCTGTTTGAATACCTTTTGCTTTTTCGTTAAGATCCATTATTTCACGAATGAGAATATTTCTTTTTTTGTCCATTAGCTCAAATCCCTGTTTTGCAAGGGTAAGGGAACTTTTTGTGGACATCAAATTACCTTTTGTAGGTACTGTGTTTAAATTCATAATAAACCCACTCCTATTTTAGTAAGTGTATAATTACCAAAAGTGGTGTAATCACATTTAGCAATTTAATTGGAAAAACTTTAATTTTCTCCAAATGCATCATAGTATTTATCCAGTATCTTTGTGTCAATTCTATCAAGTTCTTCTTTAGGAAGAATATGAAGAAGCTTCCAGCCAAGATTTAATGTTTCAATAATATTTCTGTTTACTCCAAGACCCTGACCTACAAATTCAGTCTCAAAGGCTTTACCAAATTCAAGGTATTTCTTATCTGTTGGAGATAATTCATCTTCACCGATAACTGAAGCAAGAGCTCTGGCATCACCTACTTTGGCGTAAGCCGAAAACAGCTGGTTTGCAACATCCTGATGATCATCCCTTGTAAATCCTTCACCGATACCGTCCTTCATAAGTCTTGAAAGAGACGGAAGAACATTAATAGGAGGATAAATTCCCTGGCCATTTAATGAACGGTCTAAAGTAATCTGACCTTCCGTAATATATCCTGTAAGGTCAGAAATTGGATGAGTAATATCATCATTTGGCATTGTAAGAATCGGAATCTGGGTTACGGAACCTTTGGCACCTTTAATAATGCCGGCACGTTCATAAATTGTAGCAAGTTCACTGTACAAATATCCCGGATAACCTTTTCTTGAAGGAATTTCCCCTTTAGAAGAAGATACCTCACGCATGGCTTCTGCATAGGTTGTCATATCAGTAAGAATTACAAGAATATGCATATCTTTTTCGTAGGCAAGATATTCTGCAACTGTCAGGGCAACCTTAGGGGTAATAAGACGTTCTACAACAGGGTCATTCGCCATGTTAAGGAACATAACGGTATGTTCTAAGGCACCGGATTCCTCAAAAGACTTTTTGAAAAAGTCAGCAACGTCATTTTTTACGCCCATGGCAGCAAACACAATGGCAAACTTTTCATCACTGTCTCCTAAGGAAGACTGATTTACCAATTGGGCTGCAAGCTGGTCATGTGGAAGTCCGTTGCCGGAAAAAATAGGCAGCTTCTGTCCACGAATCAATGTGGTAAGTCCGTCTATGGCGGAAATACCGGTTCTTATATAGTTTCTGGGATATTCACGGCTTACCGGATTTAAAGGTTTGCCGTTTACATCACGCTTTTCGCCATTGATAGGTGAAAGACCGTCAATAGGGCGGCCAATACCGTTAAAAGTACGTCCTAAAATGTCAGGAGAGAGGGCAATTTCCATAGGGTGTCCTGTAAGCTTGGTATGGGTATTGGTAAGAGACATACCCTCCGAGCCTTCAAAAACCTGAATTATTGCCTTATCCTCATATATTTCAATAATACGTCCAAGACGTTTTTCCTCACCATCATTAATGGAAAATTCAACAATTTCGTCAAAAGCCGCATCCTTTACACCTTCTAATGCAACAAGCGGTCCATTAATTTCACTTAATCCTAAATATTCTATAGCCATATGGTACCCTCCTTATGCATTCTCTTCCATTATTTCTGAATAGAAGTTATTAATAGCGGTTGTATAATCATCAAACATACCTAATTTATCATTAGGAACATCATATTTTATGGCAATGACTTTTTCAAAAATCTTATTTTCCTTTAAAACTGACATTGGTATGCCGTATGAAATAAGACTTGATGCCTTGTCATATAAATAAAGTATGGTTTTCATCATAAGTAGCTGTTTTTTCAGCGGAACGCAGGTATCCTGGTCATGAAATGCATTCTGCTGTAAAAATCCCAGTCTTATAACTCTTGCAATTTCCAAAGTAAGCTTCTGGTCGTCCGGCAAAACGTCACTACCAATAAGCTTTACAATTTCCATTAAAGAACTTTCCTGATTAAGCAGGGCAAGTATTTTAGCTCTGCATTCGGTAAAATCAGGGCCTACATTTGTGTTGTACCAGTTGGCAAGTTCATCCACATATTCACTGTAGCTTGTAAGCCAGTGAATGGCCGGGAAATGTCTTGCGTAGGCAAGGGATTTGTCAAGACCCCAGAAACAACGTACGAAACGTTTGGTATTTTGTGTAACCGGTTCCGAAAAATCACCACCCTGAGGTGAAACTGCGCCAATAATACTAATGGAACCTTCAGTTCCGTTAAGGTTTTCCATATAACCGGCTCTTTCGTAGAATGCCGAAAGACGGCTGGCAAGATATGCCGGGAAACCTTCCTCAGCAGGCATTTCCTCCAAACGTCCTGATAACTCACGGAGAGCCTCAGCCCATCTGGATGTGGAATCAGCCATAATTGCAACGTGATATCCCATATCCCTGTAATATTCTGCAAGAGTAATACCTGTATAAATAGAAGCCTCTCTGGCTGCAACAGGCATATTACTTGTATTTGCAATAAGTGTTGTTCTATCCATTAAAGGATTGCCGGATTTCGGGTCGGTAAGTTCTGAAAATTCCTCAAGAACCTGAGTCATTTCATTACCACGCTCACCGCATCCGATATAAATAATAATATCTGCATCAGCCCACTTGGCAATCTGATGCTGGTTCATGGTTTTTCCGGTACCAAAACCTCCCGGAATGGCAGCAGTACCGCCTTTTGCCAATGGGAATAATGTGTCCATAATTCTCTGACCTGTAACAAGAGGCTGTGTTGTTCCATAGCGCTTTGCAATAGGTCGTGGCTGTCTGATAGGCCATTTCTGGGTAAGAGAAAGGTCTACAATAGTTCCATTTTCTTTCTTTATAGTAACGATGGTGTCGTTAATGGTATATTCACCATCTTCAGCCACATCAATAACTGTTCCTTCTATGTATGGAGGAACCATTGATTTGTGGACAATAGCCCGGGTTTCCTGAGTTTCCGCAATGATTGTACCGCCGGAAACATATTCTCCCACGGAAACCTTAATCTGAACCTTCCATTTCTTTTTAGTATCAAGGGAATCTACACTGACACCTCTTGAAATAAAGGCTCCTGACTGTTTTTCTATTTCACTTAAAGGTCTTTCAATACCATCAAAAATATTATCAAGTATGCCGGGAGCCAGTGTAACGAAAATAGCACTGTCAGTACCATACACCAATTCTCCGGGTTTAAGACCACTGGTTTCTTCGTATACCTGAATTGTAGTCATTTCTGAAGTAAGTCCGATTACCTCACCAACTAATCTTTCAGAACTAACGTAAACCATTTCGCCCATTTTAAAGTCTGTTTTTCCTTTAATATAAACGACAGGCCCGTTAATGCCATATATAATACCTGTTTTTTCCAATTGGCTGCCTCCTACAATGTAATTGCGAATTTTTCCTGTTCTTCCATAAGCTTTGTCTTAAAAGAATAGTCTATCAGAATATTTTTATCAGGAATAATGCTTCTTGTGCCTCCAAGAAAATCCTTATCATAAACCTGTATATTGCAGTTAAAATCTGATTTTAATTCATCAAGTAAAGCTGAGTCATTTGAATCAATATAAACCGTAAGCTCAGAATCACCATATTCATCTAAAACAGACTGTATCTGATGCTTAATGTTTGCAATGTATTCAGGAGTAGTTCTGTAATCAGCAATTTTTTTACGGACAATGTCAAAAACTTTAACTTTAATTTCAGACTGTTTTTTTGTTAAATCCTTTTTTATTGCCATTTGGGAAGATGCAAGCTGCTTTTTGTAATCAGACTTAACCTGATTAATTCTTGCACGCTTTGATTCCTCTGCAAGTCGTTTAGAATTGTCCTTATAGACCTCTAAATCATCGTCTAAGGATTTTTTGTAGCTGCTTAATGATTCAGCACTTTGATTATTGGCACTTTCAAGAGAAATCATTCTGAAGTGCTCCATCTTTTCTTCTATAGTCATTGGCGCCACATCCTTTCTAAAGTTTTATTCCAATAGCTTCATTAATGTAATTGGTAATGAAGTTCGGTTGTCTTCCTGAACCGTGACGGTCAGGAATTTCCACTAATAGAGGGCGTTTCCTGTTAAGCTTGATATCATCAATTATTTCAGGAATTTCAAAACTTAATTTTTCCGTAATAAGCAGAATACCGAGATGTTTGTCTTCTAAAATCTTTTCAACTGCCTGTTTTGTCTCTTTGCGACCATGTACAACTTCACCTTCAACACCGGCAAGGCGCATGCCTGTTAAAGTGTCCACATTATCGCTAATTAAATACATTTTCATATACGCCTCCAAAAACGTTATTTATGCAACGTGTGTTAAAATAAGGAAAGCAACGATAAATCCCCAAAGAGCAATACCTTCTGCAAGGGCTACAAAGATAAGGGCTTTACCGAAAATGCTTGAATCTTCGCTTAATGCACCAAGAGCTGCACTGGCTGAGCTTGCAACGGCATAACCTGAACCTATACATGAAAGTCCAATGGCAAGGCCGGCAGCAATAAGGCCGATACCACTTGAAATAGTAGAATCTGAAGCTACTTTAGCACTGGCAGTGTTTGTGAATAAGAAAACAGTTGCAAAAAGAAATACGCTAAAGAATGTAATGCAGTTAGTAAGCATTGTTCTTTTAAAACGACCTTTACTCTGCTCACCTACAAAATAAACAATAATTGGAAGTACAATTGTAAGTACTAAAGCTACTAAAAATAAAATACTAATTAACATGTTAATTTCCTCCTGGTTTTTATGTTTTTATTTATTATTCTTCCTAAATGGAACAAATTCACGTCCGCTTCCATCATAAAAACGTCCGAAAATTTCATAATATTCAAGACGGAGTACCTGTATTCCAACAACAAGTCCCTCCATACCTAAAACAATAATGTTTCCAATAATGACTACAAATATATTTGGCATGCCACCATTTTCCGCACCGGCTAAGGTCATAACAACCTCCATCATGGCTGCGTGGCTTATGGCAAAAACTCCGATACGCAAAAAGGATAGAGCATTTGACAAATAAGTTATAAGGTAGTCAAACAATTCAAAAAACGCTGTTGCCGCAAAAATTCCTGCCGATTCATCTATAGGCTTTTTCTTTGCAATTAAATTCTTAAGAGGTTCCTCAAAGAATATTAAAGCAAGGGGAACAACAAACATTATTATAAGCAACACTGTTCCCGGCAACGGCTTTCCTGTCATGTAAAGTAAAATAACTGCTATAACGCTGGCGTAAAAGATAAAACCGGTTACGGCATTAGGCCCAAACAATGCCTTGCCAAGGTTTTTCTGCTTTATAGCATTGGCAATATTAAGCACCATGGTGGTTAATATAACAAATGAACCAAAGAGAAATGCTGCTACAAGAACAATATTAATTTCTCCTAAAAACGGTAGTGTTACCATGGATTTAAGAGGGCTTATGACGGAATCAAACTCAAATCCGAAAAAGCTTCCAAACAGGGCACCGAATATACAGGAGCTTACTCCTGCGGCACAGACAATTCCTGCCAAATCCATTTTTTTAACTTTGTATAAAATAGCTCCACCAATAAAAAGGCATAGACCCTGACCTAAATCACCAAACATTATGCCGAAAATAAAGGCATAGGTTATGGTTAAAAATAAAGTAGGGTCAAATTCGTTGTAAGCCGGAAGTCCGTACATTTTTACAAACAATTCAAAAGGCTTTACAATTTTTAAATTCTTTAATTTTGTTGGTGGCTTGGTTTTATGCTCCGTGACATCATCGCTGACAATGCACACAACGTTTACATCGTCGTCGGTTTCCTTCTGGAGTTTTTTTGCCTCCTTAGTTGCCATCCATCCACATAAAACCTGAAAATTCACACCGGATTCCCTTGTGACCGCTGATAATTTCCTTACGTCAAAATTACTATATGCAGTTTCTATTCGTCTGATAGCGGAAACAAGTTTAGTTTTGCTTTCTTCAATAACGTCGTTTATGGAATCTTCCTTTGCCTGAACCTGCTTTTGCAAATCTTCTTTCTGACTTAAAATATTTTCACATTCCTTGTCAGGAAAATCCTTATATTTTTTTGCAATGGCAATTTCATCAAAATTTATGTTCTTAAAATCTTTTGCAACTTCTTCAAAATATTCATTAGGTGCAAAAAATACCCCGTAAACATACTCCGTCTCTGCTAAAGTAGTAATAAAAATTGCGTTAATATCAGGGTCAAGGTACGACTCAAACTTATCAAAATTGACTTTTGGAATTTTGCCAAAACGGTATTTGAAAAAATCCATATCATAAATTCCCTTTAATGTGTAATTAAGCCCTTTAAATGGGGCAAGGGAGTTGAAGTCGGCATCAAGAGCCTGAATCTGAGTATTAAGCTTTGAAATCTCATCCTCTATGTCTGAAAGCCTGTCATCAATTTTATCTATAAAGCCTTCAGCACTTTTAATACTGATATTTTCAATTTTTACCTTTTCAGGGTTCTTCACAAGTCCCATAAGTTCGTGACTTTTGTTAAGGGCATCCTTAAAAGGATTTTCCTCGTTGTAAGTGGTGAACTGGTCGGAAGAACTAAATTCTGCCAAAGCATTTTCTAAATGAATATCATGCTTACTTAAATAGTGGGTTACGAGATAATCGATTTCATTTTTGGGACCGGCTAAAGTCACAAAACTCATTTTTTCAATCATTACAAAACCCCTTTCTTTTGATTAATGTATCGGGTAATGACTTCCGGAGAATATCCGTATCTTATGCACTCCATTGCCGTTACTACCTTTGCAACCTCCAAATTTTTTAGGTGGAAGTATGCATTTATAGCTGCTAAGGAGTATGGAGCAGTTCGGAAATCTTCCATATATATAGTATTTAAAATTCCACCAAACTGGGATTCCATTGATTCTCCCGGCTCAAACCCGTAAGTACGTCCGTAATAGCTCTTGTTTACTAACTCAAAAAATACCTCGTTATTTTCAGCTTCTACCATGGCTTTTATGTCATTTCTCTCAATATTGTGATAAATGGGTATCAGAAACGAATAAATCTGGGAATCTGTTACCGTGTAGTATTTTTTGCAGCGGTAAATCCAGAGAATGTTTAACAAATCCACCTGAGAACCGAAGGAATCCAGGAAGTATTTGCATTCACCCTTTGGAATAAATTTATTTTTGTTGTCCCACACATAATTGAAAAAGAAAAGGTCTAAGGACATTTCGTAATCAAAAAGTGTAGGGCTGTCAAGTTCGTAAACCTTTCTAATTGTTTTTTCATAAACAGAGCCTGAAAGATTGTTTACAAATTCCTCCATGTTGGAGGAGTTTATAAGATTATCCATGTCAAGCTTTGAATGTCGCTTGAAATGTTTATCAACAAGGACAGGAATAGTTGAATTTCTGCTGTCCATAATATTTCGCATGGATGCCTTTAAAGTGGCAATTTCGTACTTCATAAAATAAAATTCCAAATATCGTTTTTGCATGTTTCCGGCAAAATGGAATATCTTAGAAAAATCATAGTATGTTGAAAAGGTCATGCGGCTTTCCACATCTCCACGATGGGCTGTGGAAGCATCTAAATCCGACAAAACATCTGCATATGATGGAAAGGTTTGCAGATAACTGATTAAATCAGGAACAGTTTTTAAGTTTGCAATCTCATCATATTCAGACTGGGAAATAAGACCTTTTTTCATTGCCCTTATTTTGGTAGTCATGCCACTGTAAGCCACTAATTTTCCGTTTCTCATAGGCTCACTCCTTTATAATGTTGTTAAATATACCTTCCGCTAAGGCTTCACCCTTTGATGCAAAGAGATTGTTTAACTTTTCTATATCCTTTAAACATTCCTTTTGGCATTTATCTATTTCTATTTCGTTTTCTTTATTTAACTGTTCTTTATATTCATTAACACAGGAGTCCACATCCATTTGAAGTTCCCGGTCGTATTGCTTTTTTTGCTGATTAATATAATCTGCATACTTTGCTTTTTCATTAAGCGATTGTTGCATAATTTTAGCTGAAGCTGAATCAATTTCTGCCAATTCGTTTATGATTTTGTTAATATCCTGACTCATGTGCAGCCTCCTTCATTTTAAGTTATATTGTTTTATGTCATATAATCTTATACCATATGTTTTTATGTTGTGAGATTTTTATATCATATGGTTTTGGGCATAAAACAGAGTGGCACTAAAAATACATTTGCCCCTCTATTATACTATTATCCTTAAATAATAATTAATAATACATTAAACAAAATATGTAGTAAAGATGATAGACAAAAAGCCCCGGTGACAATCTTACCGAGACTTACACATCAAGGGCAGATTTGCTCAAATACCCTTTCTTAGACTTTAAGTCTACTTTAACACTTTTTGTAAAAATTACAATAAAAACTTGAAAAAATTAATGAAACCAATTAGAATTTTTCATTATAATAAGTGATTAGTTAATATCTATATCAGGCAAATAAATTTATGTATTTTACAGATTGGAGACAGGCATGAGATTAAGAAATGTACCGGGATCAAGGGAAGCTATTGCAGAAAGCAATTTAGCAATAAATGAACCACAGGTTTTAAAAGGAAAATGGAATGAAGAGTTTGGAAATAATAATCCCATAAGAATAGAAATAGGAATGGGCAAGGGTAGGTTTATTACACAGTTAGCCCTTGAAAATCCGGATATTAATTATGTAGGAATTGAGAAGTATTCCAGCGTTTTGATTAGAGCAATTGAAAAGTGCCAGGATATAGAGGTACCAAATCTCCGTTTTATAAGAATGGAGGCGGAGTATATTTGTGATGTATTTAATAAGGAAGAAGTTGATAGAATATATCTGAACTTTTCAGATCCGTGGCCGAAGGACAGACATGCAAAAAGAAGACTTACGTCAAAGCAGTTTTTCGAGAGATATGATAATATTCTAAAAAAAGACGGAGTGGTGGAATTTAAGACAGATAATGATTTGCTTTTCCAGTTTTCCTTAGAGCAGGTGCCGGAGGCAGGATGGAATCTGGTAGCACAGACATGGGATCTTCATAATGATAGCGAAATGGTTAAAGGAAATGTAATGACGGAATATGAAAGCAAGTTTTCTCAAATGGGAAATCCTATACACAAGCTGGTGGCTAATAGGTAGACGGGCAAGCCGGTGGCTAATGGGTAGAAAGGGGAAATGGCAGAAAATAGGGGAATTAGGCTAAATGGAAGCTGGTTGGAAATTAGGCGTGGGTGGTTGGAAAGTGTGAATTGAGGAAATAACTGTACACAAATCATTTGGATGCTGTGAGAGAAATATAATCTGAAAATAAACCAGGAAAAGATTGATTACATAGGGAATTCCCGGTAGGAATTATGCCTTCACCGGCTGAAAGAGATGAAATAAACCGGGAAAAGATTGATTTCATAAGAAATTCCCGGTAGGAAAGAGAGACTCTAAATTAAGCTTGATGCTGGCAGATTAATAACCTTCACCTACAACCACCCAGTTGTTATTTTTCTGTTTTAGAGTTATTCTACGGTATGCATTACTTTTAGTATCTCTACCTTTAAAGATGATTTTTTTACCATCAATTTTGTCAAAGTAAAGCTTTTTGACTTTTTGTGTGGTGGTTTTATAATAACTGTTTGCTACATTCAGTGCATTTTGAATATCTGAATCGCTGAAATTATTTTCTGTTGCTGTTAGTTGAGTAGTTGAATTTATTTTTGAATTCGTGACTGATTTAGATGATGAAGTAGTAGTAATAACTGAAGTTGAAATCTGTGTAGTGGTTTTGACTTCAGTTTTTTTATCTTGAGAAATATTTGAATTCCCACAGGCTGAAAAAAATAATGTTGATGCAAAAATGCAACTTATAATGACTGCTTTATTCATAGAAAAACCTCCGAATATATATTGATATTAATAATATTCGGAATATGTATCTTTTTTGTATAATGTTTTATACTAAAATAGATATGAAAAAATATATGGAAAAGGGCTGCTACATTAACAGTGTGATGTCTCTATTTAGATAGTTCACTTATCTATCTGAAAAAGAACTCATTAGTTAATATAACAGCACCATTATATTAAGCATAGATTAAATAATTTGAATTGTAAAAAAATCACAATCCAACTGCCACAATCTACAAGTTCACAATCTACCAAGTCTTACATCCCCCGGCTTCTTGTATCATTATCTGTATTTTAATCTTCCGATTTAGTTTCTTCCTTATTATTGTTCTTGTTCTTATCCTTATCCTTCCCTTTGCGGACCTTTTCATTTTTAATAACCGGCAAATTAATATTTTTCTCGGCAAGTTTCTCGTTTACATGGTCTTCCATTAATCCGGTAATAACGGCAACACAAGGAACACCAAGCAACATACCGGGAACACCTGCAAGCCATCCACCTAAAGTAATGGCAAATATTATCCACAGCGGACGCATACCTGTGGAATCTCCCAGAATTTTTGGACCAATAACATTTCCGTCAAGCTGCTGAATAACAATAATCAGTATGCCAAATATGAGACCGCTTTGAAGAGAGTAAATGCACAAAAGAAGGGCACTTGGAATTCCCCCAAGGAAAGGGCCAAAGTATGGAATCATATTGGTAATGCACACAATGATACTTACTAAAAGGGCACACTCGGCAAAACCGGAAACATTAAAAAGGCTGATTATTATCATGCTAATAAAAGTTAAAATTCCGATAATAAGGGAATCAATCATTTTGCCATCAAAAAAGTCCATGAAAATTCTTAGAGACCTTTTAATAATATTCCATATCTTGTTGGCACGCTCATATTTAAAAGTAGCAAAAACAATACGTTTAATTCCACGTATCTGCATTTTCTTATCAATAAGAAGATAGCAAGAAACGATAATTGCAACAATAAGATTAAATACAAATTTAATAACAGTAACACCGGTTACAACAATGGTAGTGGTGATATTTTTTATAAAATCACTAAGAAAACTTTGTAGAGTTGAATCGGCACTGGTTATGGTATCCTGTATATATTTAAGATCCAAATCCGGGTACTTTTCCGATAGTCTGTTTAAAAAGTCCATAATGGAATTAGCCCATGAAGGCATTTTCTCCAAAAGCTGGTTCAAACTGTCAATTAATTCAGGAATAAGAACAGTAAGTCCCAAAGCTGTTGCGCTTAAAACAATGCCATAAGATACAAAAATTGCCAACATTCTGTTTAAAGCATCATTTTTTATATGGAAAAACTTTTTGAATACCTTTTTTCGCATCCAGGAAACTAACGGATTAATAAGGAAAGCAATAAGTATTCCTATTAAAAAAGGTGACATGGCAGATAAGAAGGCGTTGAGAGTGGCTGAAGTTGACTCCCAAAAGAAAACGGCACGCACTAAAACTGCCATAATAAATACAGATACGATGCAGTAAATTGCAATGGTAAAATATCTGCTGTTGACTTCAAATTTATTTTTTTTATTGTCCATAAAACTTTTTCTCCTAAAAGCATAAATTCATAATTATAAGTGCCTATTTGAACATTATAAATAGTATAAAAATAAAAAACAATAATTATAGGAAGAAATATTTGCAAAGAAATAAAAAAACTTAAAAAATTCGTAAAAGTAAGACGATTAAATTTTAAGGAGACACACGTGTGTACCTATGAAGGAATATAATTAGGGCATAAAATCAAAGGAGGAAAGAAATAATGAAAAAATGTCCAAAATGTGGAAAGGAAGTAATGGATAACATTAACGTGTGTACAGCTTGCGGAGCAAAAATAACAGAAAGCAAAGTTAAGGTGGAAAAGAAGGAGGCAGCTCCGGCTTACGGTGTTATCACGGGGGTTTTAGCCATAGCAGGCATTTACCTGATAGCAAATGTATGGTCACTTTTAGGAGCGTTGGTGTATTTTGTGGGCTTTGGGATGGCATTATCAGAAATTAAAAGAGACAAGGATTTTTCAGATAAGAATTTCGGAGATTTTGCAAAAAAAAGTTTTAAAAAACAGAACATTCTGAAAAAAGGAATCCCTGCAATAGTGGTTGTAATAATGCCATTGGTAGTAGCTTATGGAATTTACGGATGGATTATATTGGATTCCGTAAGAACAGCACAGCATATAACAGATTTGATAATGTAGGGAAGGTGAAAAAATGGGATTGTTTGGAAATGACAAAATAGATGGAATGTTTGAAAAAGCCAAGGAAACATTAAAAGACACTACCGACAAAACAAAGAAAGCCTTTGCGGAATCCTCGGAGCAGATGAAACAGCATAATGCAGAGAGTAAAAACATGAAGGCACCTGTGGAGGGAGCAATAATCCGCTATGGCGTTACATATAATGGAGGTTTGGCAAAATATCCTAAGGCTCAGTCAGGGGAGATAGGGTTAAATGTTTTGGAGGACTGTTTTTATTTGAAACCTACAATGACAACGGTGGAGTGGTTTGAGGAAATGGCAATTCCATACGAAAAAATAAAAAAACTTGAAATTGTAGAAAGAAAAATAAGCAATGCAGAATGGCTTTTAAGTAGTTCACGTTCTGATATGAAAGCCATGGAGCAAAAAAATAACATTGAAATATCCTACATAGACAGCGATAACAAGAATCAGTTAATACGTTTGGAAATGCTAACGGGAGTAAGTATATACGGACAGGCTGGAAAATGCGTGGAATTTATGGACGTGCTAAGGCAAAACGACATTCCGGACAAATTCATAAAGGAAACAACCCAAAATACCACGGAAGCACAGGTGGATGTACTAGGGCAGATAGAAAAATTATCTGAATTAAAAGAAAAGGGAATATTAAGTGATGAAGAATTTAATAGCAAGAAGGAGGAATTGTTGAAAAAGCTGTAATAACCGTTAAAAAATTGGAAATAATAACTGCTAAATGAGAAAATAACAGTGATTTTTTGTGGCAAATCACAAAAAAGAAAATAAAATGAAGAAAATGTAAAAAATTACTTGAAATTATTAAAAAACTGTTATATAATAGCATTCGTTCCGTTAAAGAACAAAGACATAGGTTTTGCGCCTCTAGCTCATTTGGTAGAGCACCTGACTCTTAATCAGGGTGTGCAGGGTTCGAGCC
>NZ_CAKVZL010000005.1:0-48055 GCF_934835595.1 Eubacterium sp. AF15-50 | reverse complement strand
GTTATTATTCCGGCTATCTTATCTTCTTTCTTAAGCCCTGACAAAAATTCACTGTTATCCCTTAGTTTTCTCTTTCTTCTGTTTTCCTTCGATTTTCTCTCCACCTGGTCGGCGTACCCCATAAAATCATACAGGCCGTTTCTTACCGGCTGGGCATAATGTACATTGGATGCGTTTTCAATTCCCAAAAGCATGTAAACAATGTTACCGCTTTTCTTTATGACACACATCTTCTCTAAGTCCCTTACTCTGTCCCTTGTAATTAGCTTTCCATTCTCCCCTTCCATTAATAACAGTTCTTCTGCACTGATTTCCTTTAACATGTCATGTTTTATAATCTGCTTTCCCCCATATATGGCATAGTTAAACACATCTGCAAATCTCACATTATCTGACATGTACTTCTTGGTTGCTATATCCTTGTTTCCCATATAACACCCCTTTCCTTTAATATTTCGAGGTGTATACTATTAGTTTCTCTTATTCTTTTTATAGTATACACCGGATGTAAAAAAATTACAATAGCACAATATAAACATCATAAAGTACAAACCACCATTGCGCCTGCTCAAATATTCAATTTGTATTTATCCGTTCTTACTTTGTAGTATTTTATTTACATCTTACATTTATTATATTATATATGTTTTGTTGCATTGTCAAGTTGTTTTTATATTATACTTTATCTTTAATATATTTTTTCTACAATAAGTGTCATTTTGTTATCTATAGACATTTTAAACACTTAATTGTCTAATTTTTTTGCCACCTCTATGTATTCAGTAATTATCAGCAAACAAAAAATCCATGTACGAGCCATCTCCCACATGGATTTTCTACTTTTTCATTTTCTAATTATTTTCTCCGGCTTCTTTAAGCGCCTCCACATAAAAATCCTTCAACCACTTTGCATTTTCCTTAATGTCAAATCCGGCATTAACTATTGTTTCATATGTATCTTTTTTCTTAAAATTTTTAAGCACATCATCAATCACTTCTGCCCATTTTTCAGGAGCCTCCTCTAAGGATACAACTTTGACATTTCCTGTAATATCACATTGTATAGGAACCTTGTCTGAAATTACACATGGTAAGCCTGCTGCCTGTGCCTCCACCATAGTCACCGGCAATCCTTCAAAAAGTGATGGCAGAAGGAACACATCAAAAGCCTGCACCACTTTTTCCACATCTTCCCTTACTCCCAAAAACTTTACTGAGTCTTCCAGACCTAAATCCTTTACTTTATGGCGAATCTGATTTTTTAAAGTATCATCTGCCTCTCCGCCACCTACTAAAAGAAGCACCGTATTCTTATCTCTGTCATGAACAGCTTTAAATATATCAATTAAAAAAGTATGATTCTTCTGCGGAAAGAAACGTCCAACGTGACCTATAACCTTTTTACCTGAAATTCCCAGTTCTTCCCGCATACGGTTTTGAGTTTCTTCATTATATCTATACTGATTTGCGTCAATGGCATTCTTCATTATAATAACATTATTTCTGTTTTTCTTTCCATAAAGCCAGTCCCCCGCCTCAATACCACAGGCAAACATATGAGTATTATAGTATTTAAGCATAAACCTGAAATAATACCTCATAATCAGTTTCAAATCCACTCCCAATGGGCGGTTGTGGGAATGGGAAATTCTTACAGGAACCCCTGCTTTTTTTGCTTCTTTTAACGGAAAATAACTTCTCTCCTCAAGATTTGAATGTACAATTTTATATTCCGGATGTTCTTTTAAAAAGTTATAAACTTCCTTTTTATATTGCCTAAAATATTTCGGATACATAGGGCACATATGATAAATCTTACCACCTAGCTGCTCTATCTCATCCTCGTATGCAGCCCTGTAATCCCTGTTTGTAAGAAAATCAAATTTAATGATATCCCTATCTATATTTCTCATATAATTCATAATCATAGCTTCAGCCCCACCACGGTCCATAACCGTATCAAGCACTAAAACGTGAATTGGTTCCATGTATTTCTGCTCCCTTTTTATCTTTTACTGCAATTTTCAATAACTTCATTCATCCTGCTTTTGTCACAATATATTTTATCCGGCAAGGTACTCATAAAATGCCTCTAAATCCTTAGCTGCATCCGCTATTTCATATCCTCTCTCAATCACTTTTTCTTTCATTAGGATGCTTTCAGCTTCCCGATTTTGACCATCGGCTGTCATGGATAATATTTTTTGTGCCCACTGAGAAGCATCCTCTTCTAATGATTTATACTGGATTTTTTCTGTCATATTTATGTCATAGCCCACGGCATCTGAAACTAAACAGCAAAGTCCCACCGCCTGTGCTTCCACCAATGTCACCGGAAATCCCTCTGTTCTAGAAGGCATCACCAATATATCCATTGCCTGCATCAGCTCATTTATATCTTCCCTTACCCCTAAAAGCTTAACTTTGCCCTTAAGTCCTGACTGCTGCACTTTTCTCTCAATTTCTTCTTTATAGCTAATTTCCTCTTTAGGTTTCCCTCCACCTATTAACATCATTGCGGATTTTTTATTGAGGATATTAACATTTTTAAATATATCAATTAAAAAACTTTGGTTCTTATCATGTGTAAATCTGCCTACATGTCCAATAACCAAAGTATCTCTGCTTATCTTCATTTTTTTTCGTACTTTTTCCCTTACATCTGTTGAATAACTGAACTTATCAGTGTCAACGGCATTCTTCATTAAAACCACAGTATTTTTTGAATGTTTTTCTCCCTTTACGAAACTTTCCATTTCTACCAGGTCTGCATCACTTCCAAAAAGCCATTTTGCCGCTTTTTCACCACATGCCACTTTGTGCGTACAATACTTCTGAAGCTTCCTTCTAAAATACAGCCTCATAATCATTTTCATATTACGACCACACGGAGCCGAATGAGCATGGGCAACTCTTACGGGGATTCCCATTTTCTTTGCAATTTTAAAGGCAAAGTAACTTCTTTCTTCAAGATTTGAATGAATAACACCATATCCCGAATGTTCTTCTAAGAAATTCCTGAATTCCTTTTTATATCTGTAGAATTTGCCCGGATATATAGGACACATATGATAAATCCTGCCACCTAATTTTTCTATTTCGTCCTCATAATCAGCTTTTTGTTCTCTGTTTATGAGAAAATCCATATGAATTTTTTCCCTATTAATATTTCTAAGATAATTCATCATCATGGTTTCAGCCCCGGCTCTATCCATGACAGTTATCAGCACAAGAACATTTATTTTCTTCATTTGCTTCTACTTTCATTATATACTTCTTTATATTTATTACACAGGCACTTGCTGTTAAACTCATTTAATATATCTGAATATGCCTGTTCTATCAGCTTGTCACTGTTTCCCTTTTCTATGTCTTTTAACGCCTCTACAAACTGATCTGTTTCATCGCAAATGTAACCATTATAATCATTCTTTATTACATCACGATTTCCCACTACATTGCTAACCACACAGGCTTTTTTCATATACATTGCTTCTAACAGTGAAATAGGCAACCCTTCATATCTCGAAGCCAGAATAAACGCATCAAACTTTGTGCTTAATTCCATTGCCTCTTTATGTTCCAGCCAGCCTGTAATAACTATGTTGTCAGCCGTCAGCTTATCACGCATATCCCCATCACCTATCCATACAAACTGCATTTCCGGCAATTTTTGTGCAATTTCGTTAAACAATTCCGGCCACTTCTGGTAATTAATCCTTCCTACGGTATAGGCCGTAAAAACATTCTTCTTTATATTAAAATCCTCTAAATTCTGCTCATTAGCATTAATCAAATTAGCATTAAGTTTGTCTATGTTTACTCCATTGCTAATATATGTGGAATTTTTGGTAACTATCCTGCTTTGCTCCCACTCACTTTTTCCACATGCCACTGTAAGGCATTTTCTTTTTCCAAGGATTTTTTCCATAGTTTTATAAATCTGTTGTTTAATCCCTGACTCATTTTCCATTAGGGAACTGTAACCATGAGGGGTGTAAAACATCTTTGCTTTTCCTGTTCCCACAAGCAATCTTCCCAGTGCTCCCGCCTTAGATGAATGAAGATGAATTATATCCGGCTTTTCTTTTTTTACAATCTTTCTTAATTCAATATATGCCTTAATGTCTTTTACCACATTTAAACTTCTGGTAAAGTTCTCAACCTTAATAAGTTTAATACCCTCATTAAAATAGTCCTCATAGTTTTCCGGCGTTTCTTTTCGCATACCAAAAGCAATGGATACATCAAATTCATCGCTCATGCCATTGGCTAATTCCGCTAAATATGTAAATACTCCCCCACCCATAGCCTCAACTAAATGTAAAACTTTTTTCTTTTTATTCATGTATTATCCTCATTTAAAGTCAAAATTTTCAGGTGACTTAATACTATTTTATACTAAAATCTAAATGTTTCCTTAAACCCTTTCATCTGTTTATCCTTGTCACTTAGATTAAGTAGGGTTCCATCTTCCATTTTATACCCTTTAGGTGATGCACTTCCACTATATTCCCCTATTACCTTAGGCCACTTTATGCCTATTTCAGGGTCATTCCATGCAAGACCACCTTCATCTCCCGGATGATAAAAATCCGTTACCTTGTAGCAAAACTCTGCTTCATCTGACAGCACCAGAAATCCATGGGCAAATCCTTCAGGAATATAAAACTGTTTCTTGTTTTCTTCTGACAGTTCCACACCATACCACTTGCCATATGTCTTTGAATCTCTTCTTAAATCCACAGCCACGTCAAAAACCGTTCCCTTTATAACTCTTACTAACTTACCCTGAGGATATTCCTTCTGGTAATGTAATCCTCTTAAAACACCCTTTGTGCTCATAGACTGATTATCCTGAACAAAAACCATGTCAAGTCCGGCTTCCTTCATATCGTTTAAATTGTAGGTTTCCATGAAATATCCTCTGTCATCTCCATGAACTGTAGGCTCTATCACACATAAACCTTCTATATCACATTTCGTTACTTTAATTTGTCCCATTTTCTATCTCCATTTTCTGCTGTAAATATCTTGAAAGTGCATCTTTCCAATCCGGCAGTGGTTCAAAGCCTTGATTCTTAAGCTTTGATTTATCCATTCTGCTGTTAGACGGTCTTTTGGCTTTAGCGGGATACATATCACTTCCTACCGGTAAAACCTCCACCTTACTATACTTATCATTATATTTAGCAGCCTGCTTCATTATTTCCACTGTAAAATCATACCAGCTGATGTAACCACCTTCATTTGTTGCATGATATATGCCATACTTATCGCTTTCTGCCATATCTACTAACAACCTGGACAAATCATAGGTATAAGTAGGGGTTCCTACCTGGTCAGAAACCACCGTCAGCCTGTCATGGGTAAGTCCCAGATTAAGCATTGTGTTAATAAAGTTCTTTCCGTTAATACCAAATACCCATGCAATTCTCACTATAAAGTACTTTTCCATATACTTTTGTACAGCCAGTTCACCTAAATATTTTGAATTTCCGTACACATTAAGAGGATTTCTCTCATCCTCCGGCTGCCACGGAGTCTCTCCCTGACCGTTAAATACATAGTCTGTACTTATGTAAACCATTTTGCAATTAATTTCGTTGCACACCTTGGCAATGTTTTCAGTACCTGTAGCATTTACAGCCATTACCTTTGGTACATTCTCTTCATCTTCCGCAGCGTCCACCGCCGTCCATGCTGCACAGTGAATAACCACATCAGGATTAATTTCCTTTATTATTTTATTAACTGCCACCTCATCAGTGATGTCCATTTCTTCCACGTCTACACCTACTGCCTGATGACCTCTTTTTTTCAGCTCATTCATAAGGTCAAATCCCAGCTGACCTTTTACTCCTGTTACCAGTACCTTCATCTTCTATGCTCTGTCCTTTTCAACATACATCTTTTCAAAATAATTGCGGTAATCTCCGCTTATGATATTTTCCCACCATTCTCTGTTATTTAAATACCAGTCAATGGTCATTCTTATTCCGTCTTCAAATTTAGTTTCCGGCAGCCAGCCCAACTCATTATGTATTTTTGTAGGGTCAATTGCATATCTCATGTCATGTCCCGGTCTGTCTGTTACAAAAGTTATAAGGCTTTCCGGTTTTCCCAGCTGCTTAATTACTGTTTTTACAACTTCCAAATTGCTCTTTTCGTTGTGACCGCCTACATTATATATTTCTCCCTCTCTGCCATTTCTTATTACTAAATCAATGGCACTACAGTGATCCTTTACATAGAGCCAGTCTCTTATATTTTCACCTTTTCCATATACCGGCAATGTTTCATTTGCCAAAGCTCTCGAAATAATAAGTGGAATCAGTTTCTCCGGAAAATGATATGGTCCATAGTTATTGCTACATCTTGTTATTGTAACAGGAAGCCCAAAAGTTCTATGATATGCCATTACCAGCAAATCCGCACCTGCCTTTGACGCTGAATAAGGTGATGATGTATGTATAGGAGTCTCCTCTGTAAAGAATAAATCAGGTTTGTCTAAAGGCAAATCCCCATATACTTCATCTGTTGATACCTGATGATATCTCTTTATTCCATATTTTCTGCAGGCATCCATTAACACCTGCGTTCCCATTATATTTGTCTTAAGGAAAATTCCCGGAGCCTCAATTGAGCGGTCTACGTGAGACTCAGCTGCAAAGTTTACAATAATATCCGGATGCTCCTCCTCAAATAATTTCTCAACACATTCCTTATCTGCAATATCTCCCTTAACAAATCTAAAGTTAGGGTTCTTCATGGCTTCTTCTAATGTTGCAAGATTTCCTGCATATGTAAGCTTGTCAAGACATATAATTCTGTCCTCCGGATGCTTCTCTAATTCTAAATATACAAAATTACTTCCAATAAATCCTGCTCCACCTGTAACTATTATATTCATAATTCTTTTTCCTTATCTTAATTCCTTTAACATTTCTATGTATTTTCCATCAACAACATCTTTAAGGTATCTGCCATACTCATTTTTCTTCATCATTTCATATGCCTGCATAACCTCTTCCCTGGAAATCCAGCCATTTAAATATGCGATTTCCTCAGGGCATCCTATCTTTCTGTGCTGATGTTCTTCCATCGTCTTTACAAAGTTAGTAGCTTCCACCAGACTCTCATGAGTTCCCGTATCTAACCATGTAAATCCCTGTCCTAACAATTCCACATCTAATTCATTATTGTTAAGATACATTGCATTTAAATCTGTTATTTCCAGTTCACCTCTGGCAGAAGGTTTTAATCTCTTAGCATAATCAACCACTTTATTGTCATAAAAATAAAGCCCTGTTACACAATAATTGCTCTTTGGATGTTCCGGCTTTTCTTCAATGGATATAGCCCGTCCATTTTCATCAAATTCCACAATTCCAAATCTTTCCGGATCATCTACATAATAACCGAATACCTTAGCACCGTTTTTTATGGTTGCCGCATCTCTAAGCTTCTCCGTTAGTCCATGACCTGTAAATATATTATCACCTAAAATCATGGCAACACTGTCATCACCAATAAAATCTGCACCTATAATAAATGCCTGTGCTAATCCATCAGGGCTTGGCTGCACCGCATAAGTTAAATTAATGCCAAAGCGGCTTCCGTCCTGCAATAATTCCTTAAATCTCGGTGTGTCTTCCGGCGTGGATATTATCATTATATCTCTAATTCCTGCTGTCATAAGAACTGACAACGGATAATAAATCATCGGTTTGTCATATATAGGTAACAACTGCTTTGATGTTACCATAGTCAGTGGATACAGTCTCGTTCCTGAACCACCTGCTAAAATAATTCCCTTCATATCTGACTTCCTTTGTTTTTAAATAATTATTCTATAATATTTTATCATTTATAAAATAGGCTTTCAATAGTCAATTAAAGAGAGCACTTCATGCCCTCTTGTTTTTTATTACGTGGTATAATATATAACCTATGTACGTGCCTAAGGTATTCATTATTAAATCCTCTGTCTGAACTACTCCACAACACAAAATCAGTTGCATTGTTTCAATAAACAGACTCATTAAAAACCCCATAAGAACGCATACTTTAACGTTCTTTGCCCTGTTCCACACAAAAGGGAGTAATGTCCCAAGAGGTATAAACACCAAAGCATTGGCAATGGCATATAAAATTATATACCTGACACCACCTGCGGTGTTAAATGGAATCAGGTCAATTTTACTTATACTTCCTATTTTTCTGGAAAATAAGGTCATATATAAAGCCATCGCCAGATATATTAAGATAAATATGTACCTTGTTTTCCTTTTTATATTTTTTCCTGATATTTTCTCATATACCTGCATCACTATAACTGTAAGTATTCCAAATCCAATTCCAATAGGAATGACCTTTAAGACCTGAAACACCAATGATTCTATATGCTTAATAAATTGCTCTATTACTAACTTACTCATTTTTTTCTGTAAAACATTCCCTCTGCAAAACCTCTATTCTACTTAATTTTGTAAATAATGGTTTCTCAATATATTTTTTTCTTAAACTATCTATACATACACATACAACAAACACCAATATTGTACAGACAATTGCATGCACTACGAATAAATTAGAATTATAGTATTTAGTATTTTTGAACAAATCATTCCATAAAAACTTTCTCATGGCATCACCTCGGGTATGAATTAAAAACACACCAAAAGTTGTTCCTGCAACACTGTTTATTATCTTACTGTTTTTTATGTCAATATTATTAAACAACATAAACAAACTTAATGCACATATAAAAGCTAACAGTTTATGGCTGTCATTGCATAAATAGTAATAATCGTAGAATCCCAATCTGCTTCCAATGTAATCTACCACCACAATACTTGTAAATAGCAAAGCTAGAGAATATAATAATGTAAGCAGAGCATATTTAATCTGTTGCGTATATTTATTTGGATACAATCTCAAAAATGAACCAACAAAATAAAGTGTAACATACCATCCTATATAACTCCAGGTATCATTTGTTAATATAAAAGTAGAAATTCCCATGTATAAAATCAATAACACACAACATATTTTTGCATGCATAGCTTGTGATAAACTTTTTATTGCTCTATTTAAAAATGGAATCAAAATATAAAATGCCATAAAAGATCCTGTAAAAGACACTTCCACGCTATTAGCCACGTTAAATATCAACTTGTAAAGATTTTTAATATTCAATTCTGTATATCCCGTTAAAACGAATATTATAAATATTAAGACTGAATAAAACTTAATTTCCAAATATAACTTAAGTATTTTCAACCATGTTAATTTATATGTACACATAAAATAACAACTAATAAGCACAAATATGTTTATTGCCATTTTTCCACCAAATCCCCATATTTGTGAAAAAATCATATTAAAGGATATATTATTGAAGTCATACAAACTAACTATGCCTGAATTCACAACATAATGATGTGCAACAATTATAAACATTGCTATTATTCTTAATAACTCTAAATTCGAATTTCTTTCTTTCATCTACATTCTCTCTTTTTTCCAAAAAAAAGGGAACTTTTTCAAGTTCCCTTTATATTCTGTGAATTTTAAACAAATTATCTAACAGTTAACTTTGCTGCATCTGTTATTACAGTATTTCCCTTCTTATCTGTAATTACACATCTGTAAAGTCTTCCGTTGTAATTAGATGGTGCTACAAGCTGTAAAATGTTTGTCTTAGCTCCTGCAAGGCTTGTGTTACCCCATCTTTCACCATTACTACTACTTACCTGCCACTGGTATGTAAGTCCTTCACCTGTAGCTTCTACAATAAATGATGTAGCGCTACCTGCTGCAACTGATACATCCTTTGGCTGAGCATTGATTATAATAGAATCACCTGTAGCTTCACCAATTGAAAGCTTAGCTGCTTCAGAAACAACTGTGTTTCCTTTAGCATCTGTAATTACACATCTATATAATCTTCCATCATATGTAGCTGGTGCTGAGAATGATAACAATGCTGTATTATTTCCTGAAAGGCTTGTATTACCCCACTTAGCACCATTGCTACTACTTGTCTGCCACTGATACTTGAGTCCTACGCCTTCTGCTACAACCTTAAATGATACAATCTTTCCAACGCCTGTCTTAACATCTGTTGGCTGAGATGTAATCTTAACTGTTCCTGTTGTTGAACTAAATGAAAGCTTAGCTGCATTAGATGTAACTGTTTTTCCGTTTGCATCTGTAATTATACATCTATATAATCTTCCATCGTAGTTAGCAGGTGCTGTAAATGACAATGTTGCTGTCTTGTTTCCTGCAAGACTTGTGTTGCCCCATTTTGCACCATTACTGCTGCTTGTCTGCCACTGATATGTAAGACCTGTTCCCTGTGCTTTAACTTTAAATGTAACTGTATTTCCAGCCTGTGCCTTAACATCTTCCGGCTGTTTTACAATCTTAAGTTCTGTCTGTAAGCTTCCTAATGAAACCTTTGCTGCGTTAGATGTAACTGTATTTCCATTCTTATCTGTTACGATACATCTGAATAATCTTCCTTCATAGTTACTTAAAACTGTAAATGTTAATGTTGTTGTTTTGTTTCCTGCAAGACTTGTGTTACCCCATCTTTTACCATTGCTACTACTTACCTGCCACTGATATTTAAGACCTTCACCTTCTGCCTTTACTGAAACACTTGTTGTGCTTCCAACTTCTGCTTTAACGTCCTGTGGCTGGCCTGTAATCTTTAAAGTTGCCTGTGATTTTTCAATGGATAACTTAGCTGCATTAGATGTAACTGTTTTTCCGTATTTGTCTGTTACGATACATCTGTATAATCTTCCATCATAATTAGCAGCCGCTGTAAGGGTTAATGTTGTTGTCTTGTTTCCTGCAAGACTTGTGTTACCCCATCTTTCACCATTGCTACTGCTTACCTGCCACTGATATTTAAGACCTTCACCCTGTGCCTTAATGTTAAAGTTAACTGTTGTTCCGGCTTTTACCATAACATCCTGTGGCTGGCTTGTAATCTTTAGCTCAACAGGTGCTACTGTTGGCTTCTCTGTTGGAGCCTCTGTAGGAGCTTCTGTTGGCTTCTCTGTTGGAGCTTCTGTTTCAGAAAGTGCTTCCTTCTTAAATAAAACTTTTGCTGTATTGTTACCATACTTAACAATAACTTCGTTTACATCCTGAGTAAGTGCTGATAAGTATACTACTGCACCTGCTCCGTCAATTGATGCTACGTTCTGTGAAACGCCGTTTACTGTTACACTTGTGATTGCTTCAGATACGTTAAAGTAAATACCTAACTCAGACGCCCATCCAGGCTGCTGAATGCTAACCACCTCATTAACTGTCATGTTTGCTTTGTCATAGTAGTAATTATTGTTTGAATTCTGTCCTACCAAAACCCAGTTTGCTCCAACTGTAGTCGGTTCTGTTTGTGTCTCTGGAGCTTCCGTTGTATATAACCACCAGAACGGGTTAGTTATAACGTCTCCGTCGAATTCATATGGATCATTTACGTTTGCCCCCAAAACTGTGATCGCGCCTAATGTTACCACTACCGAGAATAAAATTGCTAAAAATTTCTTCATTATACCTTCTCCTTCCTTTTAACTCGGACATAACCATATGAGTTATATTACCATATTACCAAATTTTTTTAAAGACTTAAATATAAATTTTTCACAAAAAAATATGAGTACCTTGGTAAAAATATAACACCTATGTTTCATGTTTTTTTATTTATCAATTTATATATGCACATTTTATATATTTTTCATTATTTGTTTTAACAATTATTTAGAATAATTTCACAAATCCTGTCTACGTCATCTATTTTCAAATCTGAATATATTGGTAATGTAAGCACCTGTAAAGATACTTTATAAGCCACAGGAGTATCTTTAACATCAAACATTCCCTCATAACATTCATAAGAATTAGTTAAAGGATAGAAATATTTCCTTGCTCCAATTCCATGTTCTGCCAGCAAATCAAATACTTCATCCCTGCTTTTTCCGAATTTATCTTTGTCAAATAAAACCGGAAAATAAGCATAGTTGCTTTTTACTGCGTTTTGACCAAGGTTCAGTTTTATTCCTACAACTCCATAGAGATTTTTAACATACTGTTCAAAAACCCGTCTTCTCTTCTCTATCTCATGGTCTAGATGCCTTAAATTACAGATTCCCATAGCCGCCGCAAATTCATTCATTTTGGCATTTCCACCTATAAATTCAGTAGTTTCCGGACCTGTAATGCCAAAGTTCTTCCATTCGTTTAATACCTTCTTCATAGATGAATCCTTAAAGCATACCGCGCCGCCTTCTATAGTATTAAATACCTTAGTGGCATGAAAGCTGAACATTGAGGCATCCCCAAATATTGCACTGCTTACCCCGTTTTTTTCCACGCCAAAGGCATGAGCCGCATCATAAATCACCTTAAGATTATGTTTCTTTGCAATCTTTTCAATTTTTTCCGTGTCACAAAGATTTCCATATACATGAACCGGAACTATTGCACAGGTTCTGTCTGTTATCAATGCTTCTATTTTGTCCGGATCAAGGGTGTAATCATCTTCCTTAATATCGCAAAATACCGGTTTTAACCCCTTGCGCACAATGGCATGGGTAGTTGATGCAAAAGTAAATGGTGTTGTAATTACCTCATTTTTAGGTTCTCCCCATGCATTCTTTTCTTTTCCTAACTGAAAAGCTTCCAAAATACATTCTAATGCCTGATGACCGTTTACAAACAATGCAATATTCTCTTTTGATATCCCAAGATAATCTGCCAGATCCTTTTCTAACTGCTTGTGCTTTACACCCATATTAGTAAGCCAATGGGTGTCCCACATATCCTTTATTTCATCTGCATATTCCTCAAAAGGCGGCATGGATGATCTTGTCACTAAAATTTTTTTGTCCATTAATTCCTCCCTAATTAGTCTAATTCTACTGAAGCAATTCTCGGTTCAAAGCAACAACATGGTCTTAAACATACCACACGGACTCCGCTGGCACGTTGTGGACCTACCTTCATAAATGTGGCAAGCACTGTGGTGTCCCCTCCCAGACCTAAAGGTCCGGTTCTCTCTTCATTAACCTTTTCAGTAATGTATTTTTCCATAGGACTTTGTCTGTCATATGTGCCATCCACCAAAGCTTCTAACATCATTGAAGCTGCCTCATAGTTAGAACGTCCAACTCCTACTCCCAATGTACATGGGGTACAGCCTAACTGCTTTGTTGCCTCCTTAGCCCATGACACAATTTCATCTAATACAACATTGGTATCGTGTTTGTGAAAAACCCTGTAAGTTCTGCCTCGTATAGCCGGTCCTCCTCCAAACATTAATATGTTAAGTTTAATTTTATCCTCTTTAATATTTCTAATAAGTATAGGTGCCGCCTCTAACATTCCCGGGTCATCCTCTAACCCCTGGGACTGGTCTATTCTCTGGCTGTCATTGCCTTTTATTGCCATTGGTCGTCCCGGAAGCTTTCTAAGACCACATCTCACGCCTTCTTTAATGGACTCAATCATTTCACCGGTTATGGCTTTACCCGGTCCCACTTCTAAAACCAAATGGGGAATACCTGTATCATCACATAACGGACTTTGATTTTTTTCTGCAACATAGGCATTTTCCAATATTTTTTCCATTGTCCATTTTGCCTGCTCATTAGTTTCCTTAGCTATTGCCTTTTTATATGCTTCTTTTTTATCTCCAAGGAATGTAGAGCCTGCTTTTACCAATGTGTCACATACCTTTGTAACTATTTTTTCGTCATACATATACCATGTACCTCTATGCTTTCTAATTATCTTATTATATGATATAATTTTCATTATAAAATTTAAAGGAGTTTATTATGCCAAAGCATTTACCCGGTGCAGATTTTCTCCGTGCCCTGTGCACTTTAGGAGTAGTCACCTACCATTTTTCCTGCACGCTTATATATTATAATATCAATTGTAACCCTCATATACTTTATCGTTTTGCCAACGGAAACTGGGGGTTAGTTTTTGTCACTATGTTTTTTATGCTTTCAGGTGCACTTTTGTATAAAAACAATTCAACAATAATGTCCTACAAAAGCTTTTATGTAAAACGTTGGAAAAGTATTTTTCCTATGTTCTACATGGCGTTTTTAATATTCTATATTCCCACTGCCGTAAGCAACCATTCTCTGTTTTATCTCGGAAAACCTTTTTCCATGATTTTAACACTGTTAGGAATGGATGGATATTTTTTGTATAAAATACCTAATTACTATCTCTTAGGAGAATGGTTTCTTGGTGCCATAATTTTTTTATATATTTTATACCCGTTATTTTTAAAGTTTCTGTCAAAACCGATACTTACCACCTGTATTCTCGTGCTTTTACACATTTGGCAAGTTTACACGGATTTCTTTACCATACATAATTTTTTAAATCTCATATCCTGCCTTATAAGCTTCTGGTTGGGTATGCTTTTTATGAAATATTATGTAAATATAATGAATTTTCTTAATGCTGGAAAAGTCATTATCCTTACAATACTGACTGTACCATTCATTTTAATAAAATTCAGCCTTATCCCCAATAATTTTGTCATTCATCTGTTAGGCTATATTCTCTTTGTACTCGCCTTTTATTTTGGCAATATTATTATGAAAAATAAGTATATTTCTAAATCATGTACTTTTGTAAGTTACATATCTTATGGAATATTCTTATTACATCACCAATTATTGTTTAGAGTCTTAGGCAATTTTTCAAATATATCCTTTACCGGCTCTGTATTTCTTTTAATGGGTATGTATGTTCTATGTATGATTTCCGCCTATATATTGACAAAGCTTTGCAATTACATAATGCATTTTTTAAAAAACCGTTGAAAAAAGCATAGGTATCATATGCCTTTTAATATATGCTTTCACCATGAGCCGCTGCAATAATAATAGGATAGTCCCTGATTTCCAATTCATACAAAGCTTCCATTCCCAGTTCGCTAAAAGCAATTACCTTCCTGCTTAGTGTATTTTCACCAAGTAACGCCGTAACCGGTGGAATTACCGCATATACCGAATTATACTTTTTCAATATCTCTATTGTTTCTTTTCCAACGGCACCCTTTCCCAAATGCACTTTAACTCCCGCCTTAGACAGCAATGGAAAACTACTTTCAATTTCTAATTTATTGCTGGATGTAGGTCCAACTCCCGCAGGACTTACAGCAGTATGAAAAATCACATTTCCCATCAAATTTATATCTGTATCTCCCAGTTTGTTTTCTTTTATCAGTTTACATACTTTAGGCAAAACAGCATCCCTGCCGCAATATATTTTTCCTGACAACAGAACCATATCTCCCGGCTTCAATGATTTTATTACTTCGTCATCTAATGGCGTATGTATCCGCTTTACTTCATTATTCATGTTATCACCTTATCCAAACAGTTCAAAATAACTTTGCTCGTTTTCTATTACACCGTAAGCTTTTGCTCTCATTACAATTTTTTCAGCCCATCTGTGATGAGGTCCAACCTCATTCATTCCTTTGCTTCCCTTTAAAACTCCACCTTTGGCATCTAATATCTGACAGGCATCTAAATACTCATCCTTTGTTACTGCAAGCATTCCATTTATATATGGAAGATGGGTAGGATGTATACATGTCTTTCCCATAAATCCATTTGCCTGATCCAGAAGAAGTTCTCTCAAAAGACCGTCTACGGCATTATTTACCAGGGTTGTTCTCTTAAGTAATGTATCCTGAAGACTAACTTCCGGTAATTCCTTAAACTTCATGTCTTTACTTGCCCTAAAATACTCCCATACCGGCCCTGAAACCGTATAGTCATTAAATCTTGTAAAGACGTTTAAAATATCCATCAGACAGTCCCTTACAGTCATAATGTCATATATTGTATAGTCAATTCCTCTTCTAAGTCCAAAGCATGAAGAAAAATCTGTCCCCCCTACACGGACATTCAGTATAAGGTCCTTATATTCGTCCATAATTTCCTTTACAGCCATAAGTTCATCCATTCTGGTTTCCTTGAATGCCACACGGCTGTCCTCAATTATTGGCATGCCATATATTATTTCCCCAAACTTTTCATTTAAATATTTTAAATGCTCTAAGTATTGTCTTCCATTAAGACTATTATATTTAGGGAAATTAAAACCTGCTATAACCTTTATATGCTCAGGCTTTAACATGGAACTAAAATGCTTAAACTGTTCAACGGAACGTACCCTGAAAAATATCAAAGGAATATCTTTATATGTAAGCTCTCCCTTCTCCATTTTTTCACTAATTACATCCAACAGGTGTATGGAATTTTCTTCTGCCTGGGGAACCTTTGACTCCTCACATGCATCCTCAAAACACATCACCATTGTAGTAAGTCCCGGATGTTTCCTGTCTATAATAGCCTGGGCGAAATCCTTTGTTCCCGGCATGTACATTGTTGCCCCCAAGCAATATTTAAGCATTGAAATATCTGTGTACTTGTTAAATTCTTCCGGTTCTTTATAAAACTTAAATTCCGGATTATATAATTGATGTCTCATTTTAATCCTCTTTTTTTATAATGTATGTTTCTCTATTTAATAAAGGTTCTCCTTCAGGAGAGCGTACCTCTATGTTATCAAATGCTATTGCAGCTTTTTTATAAAGTTCGTTATAGTCATCTGCCTCTATAATAAAAGAACCTACCCTGTTTCCACTTCTTATATCAGCGTCAATAACATCACCTGTTTCCTTATTTACAAAAAAGTCCTTAATAATGTTTTCCTTTTTTAATTTCTCAAAACCTTCAATGTGGTGAAAAACTCCCGGGTGCATATATAACAGGTTTGTAGAATACACCTTTTTTGCCCGTTTTTTGTTTATAATAACCTTGTTTCCCAAAAATGAATCTATGGCAGCCTCCACAATATCAAAACCTGTAACCATTTTTATAAGATAATAGCTTAAGCCTCCACCAATTCTTGGGGCAAATTCCAGAACATTTATATGATTATCCTCTGAAACAATAGCCTGATAGAAAAACGGTGTATTTTTTAATTTAAAACCCTTGGCAATTTTGTTTGCAATGTCTTCAACCTCCTTCATTAATGCATCAGATAACGGTGCCGGAACAATAGAACCGAAAGATTGAAGTACCATTCCGTTTTCAGCAATTATTTTTTGCTTTTGCCTTGTCATAATAACTTCAACTTTTTCATCTGTAACAAAGCAGTCTACCTGAATTTCATTTCCACTGTTAAATTTTTCTATTAATCCGGTCTTTGTTCTGCTTAAACCAATAGCCTCTGCAGCATATTTTTTTGCCTCGTCTATATTGTCAACTCTATGCACTCCTTTAGAACTGTTGCAATCCACAGGCTTTACAACAGAAGGGAATGTTACTTTTTTCCAGTCAATCTCCTCTAAATTATGATAAACCATATATTCAGCAGTTGGAATATGATTGTCAACCATTATCCCTTTCATTCTGGATTTATCTGTGACATCCAGTGCCGTTTCATACGTATATGGCTTTGTAAGATTTAATTTTTCTGCCACATAACAGCATGTAAGATTTGCCTGATCAATACATGTACTTATTACAAGACTAACATTTTCTCTTTTTGCTATATCATAAACCTTATCTAAATCCAGGGTACTTTCACATATATGTTTATCTGCAACCTTTTTTCCCGGGGATTCCTTAAGATAATCCACAAGTATTACATAATACCCTCTCTTTTTCAGTTTATTTATCAGCATTGCATGAGGTGCAGTACCTCCTAAAACTATGGCTTTTTTTTCATTCATATCTATACTATCTCTCTTTTATTTTGAATATTTTTCTATTATATTTATTCTTTAAAAAAGGATAAAACGGTTCTAAAATTCTAAGTTGGCCATGGCTGTTAATTTCTAATATGGAAAATCCGTCATCCGTAGGCACAATGTCCATTATTAAATATGGTGTCATTGGAATATACTCTGATATTTCCGTGACAAATCTTTTTAATTCATCCCAATCAGGAACAATATCACCAATTAGATTTTTCCCTGTGTCCGGATGTGTAGGGCAGGGAATAAATGTATCATCATCTTCCCTATATATAGGCTTGAAGCTTTCACCGTTATCTAATTTTAATCCACAATATATTGTTCCGTGATAATCCGTTACTACACCGGCTTCCTTACAGCCCAGACGTATTAATGATGCCGTAAATTTTGAGCCTTCCTCTTTATCATAAATCATTAATACTCTGATTACCGCAAATGCATCCTTTCCGCATAATTCTTCATAATGTTTATGCGGCTTCACATATTCTGTAATAATATAATTGTCTAATCCTCTTACTAATTCAGTCATTTTACTTTCTTCAATCTGACTGTTATTTGCATAAAACTTTCCATTGTCATATTGCAGTTTATAAAAACCAATCCCATGTCCCCCTGTAACAGCTTTTGCAGCTATGACCTTTTCAGTTTTTATTAAATCCATAATATCCTTTACGGAACCGTTTTTTTTGTTTTCTACATCTAGTGGTAAAAACTCCTTGTCCCTGGCATACCAATAATGCCGTGGCATGTGTGACTTAAAAGGCATTAGCAGGTAATATGTACTGAGTTTATTTTCAAACCACGACTCAAAATCACGGTTTCTGTAATTTTCTTTATTGTAAAAGTCGAAATCAGATATATAATCTCTGTAATTATCCTTTGTCATTCCATAATATTTTAATTTATATGAAGGAATGCCACGTTTATATCCCCATTCCTTTGTTTCCTTTGTTTCGCCCTGATAATCAAAGTAATCATGAAGATATTCCTTTGCTATTCTGTCAACTCTAAAATCAATTACACCATTTTTTCTTGCCAATTTTGCAAATTGATAATATTTTATTTTGCGTTTTAATCCTCCGGGCTGACTGGCTGCAATTTTTATTTCTCTAAGCTTCTTCCTAATCATTTCTATCTTATACTTCCTTTCGGTGACTGTATTGCCTCAGGATAATATGCGTCTATAACTCTCTTAACCAGTGACACCTGTTTTGCTCTCTGCTTTGCATCTGCTTCTGAGCTGTCCCAGCTATGTGTTTTTGCCACAGAGCCTCCTGTCTTTAAGTAAATAGGTGCTGCAATTCTTATCATTTCAGGCACTTCGTAATGTCTTATAAAGCCTCCTGTTGACTTAGGATTTTCAGTATGAATATCAATAGGTATGTCTATTGCCTGACGCATTGCTGCAAGCATCTGTAACTGGATATCTCTTACAGGGTTAATTGAGTTAGCTCCAATGGATTCAAGTAACTTAGCTGAGCATGGATTTCCGTGTCCTGCATGGGCTGAAATCTTAAAATGGCAATCTGCCGGTATTTCTCCTGCTTTTCTCATTTCATTGAGAAGCCATAAGCATCCTTCATCATATACTAAAAATGAACGGCATCCAAAGGCTGCTGCCCTTTTTACGTCTTCCACGGCTCTTACAATCTGTTCCTGACCACGAAGTCTGTATCCCATTCTTACACCTTCCGGGGTGTTTACTGAGGCACTTGTATCTGTTGTGGCTCTTGGACCTATTGCCAGAATCAAGTCCGTTCCGTAATCCTTTGCCAGTTTTACCATTTCCATTATTTCATTATCTGTCAACATCATAATACCCTTTGTCTGGGTTACTCTATGTAAACTTATCTGATACTTGTCCATTTCATCCAGCAATGCTTCCATTACTTTAGGGCTCTGTATTCCCGGTACCTCAAAACGGTACTGTCCTCCATCATGGAATCTTTTCTCAGATGTAGGAAGGTCATAAGCATCCCCTTCCGGCATTCCTATTGACTTCAAAAATTCTCTGGTTTCCTTCATAACTTCTCTCCTATCTTTCCAATTTATTTAAAATAAAATTTCCTTTATCTTCTTTGCCACACCACTTCATCATATAGTTAAACTTGTCAATTATTTCCCTGTGGCTCATAGGATTTTCCGGGTCTCCCTTTGCATATTGTACCTCTTTGCAAAGTTTTTCTCCGTTCTCCATAATTACCTCTACCTTGGAAATTCTCTTGTTTGAAGCTTCTTTAGTATACTCTTCATCTTCAAAAACATTTACTTTTCCGGTAAGCTGTAAAATGTCACTATTATTTATATTTTTCTCCTCAAATGCCGCTATATCACTTTTTCCTAAAATCATTGCACTTGCCACACTGTAGGGTATGCTTAATTTGGCTGAACTTTTTCCCTGTATTTTTTTATGATTATGTCCTAAAATTGCCAATTTATATGTATAAACATTTATTTCTTTAATGTCCTTAGTGTTCTTTACTTTATTTCTCAACTCAAGAGTTGCCTCAATTGCTGTATGACAATGTCTGCACGCCCCATAAGGCTTCACGTATATTCTCTCTATTTCAAAATAGTCCGTTTCCTTAACACAATCTAAATTAATGTCATTTCCTAATAAGCGGAAAACACCTCTTTTCCCTCCAAGTATATCATCAGGTCCTAAAATTGCTGTTTTCCCCATTTCCGCCGCCATAAATCCGGACATGGCTCCGTGGGCTAAATTATAGGGCTTTAGCTGTGAGCTGTTTTCCTGTATTTCCAACACGCCTGCCGCGCTGGTTGCTGCTGCTGATATGGTTGATTTTAACTGTTCCCTGTTATATCCCCGTGCCACAGCCACTGCCACTGCCGCCCCTAGTGTTCCACAGGTTCCTGATGTATGAAATCCTCTTTTTTTATGTTCCGGCTGCATTGCAACGGAGCATCTTACTGCCATTTCATATCCCATTATTATTGCTTTCAGGAAATTGTTATAATCTATGCTTTCTTTTTGTACCATGGCAACAAGTGGCGAAATAACTGCTGCTCCTAAATGAATCATTCCAAAGCGGCTTCCATCATCTAATTCCATAGTGTGAGCATTAAATCCATTAAAAAAAACAGTCTTTAACGTATCTGTTGATATTTCTGTGCCACAGATTTTAACGTTGCCTGATGTTTCTTCTGACCCACATACTTCTTTTATAATATTTACATTCTCCCAGGCTCCTCCATAGGTTACTCCGATATAATCAATAAGGCACTGCTTTGCCTTTAAATACACCTCATCGCCTATGTCACTATTGGATTTTTTTATAATGTAATCTAACATTAAATCAGTAACGTTCATTTATAAGCTCCTAAAATTTGTATCTGCTTTGCTCTATTTCCTGTAATTGTCCCTTATCAAACATTTCAATGTTTCTCATTGCCTGATACATCATCTGATAAAAACTATCATAGGTAACCCCACCTATGTGAGGTGTTGTAATAACATTTTGTAAATTTAATACTTCACTGTTGTCAACCGGTTCCTTCTCATAAACATCTATGCCGGCACCTGCTATTTTCCCATTTTTTATGCCATTAATAAGGGCTGCTTCGTCAATCAGCCCACCTCTTGCGGTATTTATAAGTATAACACCATTTTTCATTTTGTTAACAGCCCTGTCATTAATCATATGGCGAGTATCATCTGTTAATGGGCAGTGAAGAGAAATAATATCTGATTTTTCAATAATTTCTTCCCTTGTGGAAAATTTTATTCCTAAGGCGTTCTCATCTTCCTGTTTCATTTTTGACACATCATTATATAAAACTTCAGCTCCAAACGCCTTAAGCATTCCTGCCACTTTTCTGCCTATTGCACCCATTCCAATAAGCCCCACTGTTTTCCCGCAAAGCTCATGTGTGCAAACTCCCTGAGCCTGTTTTTTCCAGATTCCTCTTTTAGTGTTTTCGTTAATTTCCACTAAATTTCTAAGAGACGCCAGCATCAAAAGTATTGTGTGTTCAGCCACACTTTGTGCATTTACACCTTTGTTTACATAAAACGGAATATCGTGATTCCTAATGTATTCCAAATCTATTGAATCAAGTCCCACTCCGGTTCTCTGTATCATCTTTATATTTGTTGCATTTTCCAACACTGTCCTGTTGATTTTCAGCCTTCCGCTAACCAGCAGGTAATCTGCTTCTTTTACTTTTCCCTCAAGTTCCTGCTGTGAAACACTTTCCAACATTTCCAGTTCAAATCCGTCAGGCACTGCACTTTTTATAATTTCTGCCGGTTTACCTTCATAATGATTTGTAAGTAAAATTTTCAATGTATTCTCCTTCATCAAAAACTATCTGTTCTTAATTTCCTTAACCATATCCATAAGATAATAAAAGCTATCTACCTTAAAAATAATTGATAGCCAAATATAAATAATGATGCCTAGCACGATTTGTGTCATCAATGTAGCTATCGCGCCTAAATTTAACAATTCTACAGCCAGAATGCAGAATCCCATAAATAACGCCATTGCAATTGACGGGAGAATATCTTTTATCTGGTCAATATAACTATATCCCAGTAACTGTCTGTTAGGATATGCATTTATAATCTGACTTATAATGTTTGTAACCAGTAAACTGTAAGTCATGGCCTCCACACCAAACCACATGGTACACACTAATACAATAAGCCCGATGACTTTTTTAATAACTTCAAGTTTTAAAAACAGATCACTTCTTCCCATTGCCTTAATTGCATTAAGATTTGCTGTATGTATAGGAAAAAATACATACACAAAGCAGAAAATTCTTAAAAACGGTACACATGGAAGCCACTTGTCTGTTAATACTAATGATACTATTGATGTGGCTGTAAATGCCAAACCCATCATTAACGGCCACATAATGTAGCTGCTTATTTTTATTGACCTTCTTGTCATGGATCTCACTCTTTCAGTATCATCCTGCTGGGATGACATTGCGGGAAAAAGTACACTGTCGATGGATGTATTTATATTGGTAATTACAAAGTTCGGAAACTGTTTTCCCCTGTTGTAAAAAGCTAAATCAGAAGAACTATACAGCTTTCCGATAATAAGCTGTCTTAAATTGTTATATACGGTATCCAAAAGACTTGATGCCAGCAATTTCCAACCATATGACACAAGACCTTTCAGACGTTTAATGGAAAACAATAATTTGGGTCTCCATTTTACAGTGAACCATAAAACCGTTGTATCTATTACCTTATTTACCAGGTTCTGTGCCACCAATGCCCATACGCCATATCCTTCATATGCCATCCAGATTCCCACAACTGCCGCCACTATGGTTCCTCCTAGAGTTGCAAAGAAAAATCTTTTAAATTGCATTGTCCTGGATACATATGCCTGCTGTACATTTTTTAAGCCTGAAATAATTAACACAAGACTCATAACCCTGACAATGGGAGTAAGCTCTGAGTCCTTATAAAATTTTGCTATGTATGGTGCTGAAATAAACATTACACCATATAACACGACACACATTAACATATTAAAGTAAAATACACTGGAAAAATCCACATCGTCTGCGTCTTTTTTCTGTATAAGTGCGTTTCCCATTCCACTATCAACAAATATCTCCAAAATTGCCGTAAACACCGTAATTAATGCAATGGTTCCATACAGTTCCGGTGCAAGTAATCTTGCCAAAATAATGGACACAACAAAGTTTACACCTTGTGCCCCACACCTTTCCATAAATCTCCAAATCAACCCGGATACTGTTTTGTTTTTTATGTTATTATCATTCATTTCATTCTATCCATCCTATAGCCAAATTCTTTTATGTCTTATGTGGCAGTTTATCCAAAATCTCACATAAAGCCATACTGCCGTAAATTTATGTTTTAAGTTTCCAAAATCCTTAATAGCTCTTTTTTTGTTAATCTGCCCTGATTTCACTCCTGCCCTGATATTTTTCAAATACGAAAATTCCATATAAGTTGCATTCTTCTTATTGCTTTTTTTTTCAGCATACAGTATTGCTTCTCTAATCATGTTTTCAGCATTTTTATAACTATATTTTGCTCCGGCACTATAACTGTCTCCACCATTTGTTATATGCCTGTACGCACTCATTTTTTTTTGAATACAATGAACCTTACCATTACACAAAAATGTAAAATACTGAACTCTGTCTCCCGGAATAAGTCCTTTATCAATTAATGACGTGTCAAACACATTATCTCTTCTGTAATTTCGTTTCATAACCGTTGTCAGCTGCCCCGGCATAATCTCACTTACATAATGGTTTATGGTATATTCCTCGTCTTTGCATTCCGGATACTCTTCTCCATTTGGTTTAGAATTATCTCCAACAACCACGCAATTATGTGCCACTGCAATGTGGTCCGGGTGTGTTTCTAAAAATCTTATCTCCTCGTCTATCTTGTTTTCGTCTGTCCAGAAATCGTCTCCCTCCAATGCAATTATATATTTACCACTGCATCTTCTTATTAAATCTCCGGCGTTTCGTACCTTTTGTTTATGCATATTCTTTTCCCTATAATACATTTGAAACCTTCCGGGATATTTCTTCTCATATTCTTTAAGTACGGCTCTGGTATTATCCGTAGACGCATCTTCTCCCACTAACACCTCATATGCATAATCTGTTTTTTGCATTAAAATGCTGTCTAAAGCCCTTGCTATATATTTTTCATGGTTATATGTGGGAACATATATACTTAAAATAACATCATCCATGTTTAATCTTCTCCTTAGCAATAATAAAAGCATTATCTACCAATACCTTTATTACCGGAATTCTCAAATATAAAATAAATCTTGCCTTTAATTTATCTCTACTTTTCATTATGTCATAGTAGTTCTCCAAAAAAGCGATTAAATATGGTTTTTTTCTCCCCTTTAATTCAAGTTTTTCCGGCTCGGTCTTTTTTTCAATGCCTATACTGTTACTTCCATGTAGGCGATACTCCATGGTTTTCCTGTTAAAGTAGTATAATTTTCCCTGCGTTGCCCCAATTAAACATATAGCATAATCATGAATTATTGGGTTATTAATCCGGCGAAGATATAATTGTTTTATCTCCTTTGTGAAGCAATATGTACATCCCGGAGCAATATTTCCAAATAACAATTCCGAAAATTTTATTTGTGCAATTAAATCATCTCCAATATTCCTATCTCCACTAAACTTCATATCTTCACTGTTTATATGCTTTCCAAAGGCATCTATTAAATCATATTTTGAACATAAAACACCAATATCTCCGTTTTCCATGAGCCCGGACATTACCTCTACTTTACCCTTATACCACACATCATCCTGGTCACATAAAAAAATTATGTCGCCCTTTGTTTTTTTTATGGCTCTTCTAAAATTCTCTATGTAACCCACATTTTCTTTATTCACCTCTAAAATTATCTTTACTTCACTTTTTTCCTGTATTTTTTTTATTATTCCAACCGTTTCATCAGTAGATTTGTCATCCATAATAACAATTTCATCCACCGGTTTGGTTTGCTCTAATATGGACTCTAACTGCTCTTTCACATATTTTTCGCCATTATATGTAGTCATAGCTACTGATATCATAATACCCGCTCCCTGCTTTTTAATTATCTCTTATATCCTCTTATAAGTGCATTAGTCCATCCGGTCATAATTCCCCATGTAATATACATGCTTACATTATAGTTTGCCATAACAAGATATGACATAAACATCATTGCCGCTGTTATTGCACACTGTACAATCAATTCCGGTCTGTACTTAACATATTTTTTTCTAAATACCGGCAGAATATTTGCTATATAAAGCCATATTAATGCCGCCATCCCCAGCAATCCCCCTTTTATTAACAAAGTGTAGTATACATTGTGTAATAAGGCTATGGAATGTCCTTTATACATATCTTCAGTAAATTCATTAGGCAAATATTTAACCTTAACATACGTTCCAAGTCCTCCTCCAACAATCTGTGTAACCATATTTGAACTTTTCCACTGTTTTTGAGCCTGATCTATTTCAAATCCTCTCCAATGTTGTATTGCATCTATATAATTATCATAGTCCAGGTCAGTTTCAATTTCCTGAAAACTATAGTTTATTTTATTGCTAAACTGTTCTTTTGCTTCCTCCGGCAATGCAATATAAATACCAATCACCATAACCGCCACTGCCGCTACTATTCCAATTATTTTAAAAATAAACGTCCATTTCTGCTTACTGAAAAATACATTAAACACAAGTATTATGCCTATCATTGCTACTATGGAAACTAATTCCGTTCTTCCCATGGATATAATAACCTTCACAACCATAAGTCCCAACATAACCCAGTCCATAATATTTCCAAAGATAACTTTTTTCGATAAAATTTTGTCTCCAAACATTATTGTTGCAACAAAAGTTACCTCGTACACACTTAAATTTGCTATATTTCTTACAGATTCCAAATCCGTCAAATTTGGAATATTCACCAGCACCCTGAATAACGTCACAATTGAAATAAATGTTCCTATAAGATAGAGTGTCCTTTTTATGCTTTTACCATTATTTAATCCCTCATAAAGATATCCGATTGTAATAATTATAACCGGCTGTGAAATGTAATAAATATCCTTAACTACATCCCTGACTTCATTGGAAAACATGCCTATTACAATCGCCATAACTATTACAATAGAGTAATAAAGCAAACCATTAACTCTTGGCAATGTTATTATCATTGAGTTTTCCCTTACCATCAAAGACGCTAACCATATAAGTGACACAACGTACACAACTTTATGGGCTCCAAAAAAGAATTGCAACATATATAATGCAACCAGAGGCCATACTATTTGTCTATCTATTTTAAGTCTTATTATCATATTACCTTTCCTGCTCTACTTTCATCACTACTTAGTCCCTGCCGTTAACCTTTTTGCCAGAAGATAATTAATCTTTCCCACCTTATATGTAACTGCATGAATTATTTTTTTTATTTTGCCTGCTTTGAGATATTTATCTAAATAAATGCACCTGCTTTCATAAGCTAAATCAAGTTTTTTACCTGTTGACTTTATGTTTTTTGATATGCTTACTGAATGATGATGTAAAAATTCATATTGATTCAATATATAATTGTCATATCCTTCTTTCTTAAGTTTGTATGCCAATATATTCTCTTCACCATATAAAAATGTTGACTCATCAAGCATCCCCATATCCACAAATGTCTTTGTCTCTATGGCAAAAAAAGCGCCACTCACAACGTCAACCTTACTTTCTTTTCCCATAAAATAATCCTGATTATAGTACGCACTCTTCACCCGTAACAGCTTTCTAAGCACCATAAGATTTTCCCACAAACAGTCTCCATATGTAGGCAATTTCCATGCCGGATGAATTTTTGCTCCTGTGGTAGTAACCATTTTTCCCGATACAACACCGATTTTTTTGTTTTCCCGTGCCTGAGTTTCAAAAAATTTCAATATACCATCTATCACCGATTCTCCCAATTCAATATCAGGATTTGCAATAAAGATATATTTAGGTGAATAATTTCTTATGGCATAGGTTACACCGTAATTATTGCCATATGCATACCCACCGTTTTTCTCTGCTTTTATGACATCCGTCTTTTCGCCTTTTAACTTTTCTAATTCCTCCAGTGAATTATCCGATGAGTTATTATCAACAACTACTATTTTATCTATCTTTTTTATGTTTTCTGCGTTATTTATTAATTTCTTTGTTGTTATGGCATCATTATAATTTAATACTATTAAAACACTTTCCACTGTGTGCTCCTTAACTAACCAATCTTAAACTATATTAATATACCACATTTTCTATAACATTTCTTCTAATAATGCAATTCTAAACAAAAAGTTGCTATTTTTTTCATTATTTCTCCTAATATAAAAAGAAATGATAAAAAGAAGGTATACTATAAAGGTATCATCAATATTTTTAATGTGCTTTTCTAACTCCTGCCTATCTCTTTCTAAAATCTTTATAACTCTTGGTGGCTTAGGATTTTTTTTGATTATTTCATGCTGGCACAAAAAATGAAAATAATCCATGTAGGGAACAGTGGTTTTTAAGCAATATTCAAAATCATAAACATATATCCCATCTACTGTTTCCTTTATATTCCAAGGTGAAAAATCCCCATGACCAAAAGAAAACTCTTCTATACCGTTTAAATATCCTTCAGCTCTTTCTAACGCCTTTACAATTATGCCCTTCCATGAAGTATTACGCCCTTCTATGTAGTTATGTAAACTATTTAAGTATGGATACAAGTCCGTATTCTTATATTGGCATTTAACCATATTTTTTTTACACATATTTTCTAGAAAATTCCAATGTTTTCCGTTAAAACCTTTTGTTTTAGTGCATTGGACATTTTGTGGTTTTTGAACCATAGCCTTCCATTTTCCTACCTGTTCAATTCCCTCTATGCAGGGAATCAACCTGACGTCTTCCTTATTGAGCAACTCCAGTGCACTTTTTTCCCTGTAGAAAGATTCCTTAACAACATCTTCCATAGATAACTTTATGTAAAGTAATGTCCTACAGCCATTAAATACCTGTACAACCGCCTTATAATTCTGAACAGTATCTAAATTGCCAAAATAAATGGCGCATTCATATTTTTCCTCAACATATTTTTCTATAATCGCCTTTAACTCATCGCCTATTGTTAATTCTTCTATTTTACACCCTGCCTTTTTTCTTATTAGTCTGCTCCATTTGGTGTAAGGAAAAATATATTTCATTACCCTGCCGTTAAAACTGTATTCAGAGAACATTTCCACGGCATTTTTCATTTTGTTATATGGTATTATCCATGTTTTATACCCATTATCAATTACACAATATTTAGTTTTACCCTGTCTTTTAAACACAAATCTGCAAATTTCTTCTCTAAACATATTCATCCTCATATAACTAAAGCAATTTATCTATAATATTAAATATTTCCCTGCCCTTTTGTTCCCAGCTTAATTTTTCCTGTTCCCTTAAAATCTTTTCCTGCATTTTTTTCCTGTTATCGCTATCTGCTAAAAAAAGTATGCTTTTTTTCAGTTCTCCTATTAATAATTTGGAAGATTGCATACTTAATATGCAAACACTATCGTGAGAAAAATTTCTTGTATATCCTCCTGTGTCTATACAAATCAACGGTTTGCCAAAAGCTATGCTGTCAAAAGCCACTGTAACTCCACCCTCTTTCAAGTTAGGATTTACCACCACATCCGCTTCTTCCATTTTCTTTTCATAAACTTCTCTTCCAACCTTACCTGTCAAAGATACTTTATCCCCTAAACCATGTTTTGCTATTATTTTCTCCAGGCGTTTTCTGTCATCACCTTCACCTAGTATTTCCAAAACAATGTTGCCGTTTTCCCTTAACGCCTCATTAAACGCTTCAATAAGTATGTCAAACCCTCTCCAGCCATCTAATCTGCCTGCTGCAACATATTTTGTTATACTTTTTCTTTTAATTTCCTTTATGTCTATGTCCCTTTTTTCCACAGCCACATCTGTAAACACCATTGCCTTGTTTTTGTACTTATCACTTATGGCATTGTACATATTCCCTGTTTTACAAAATATTATATCCGCCCTTTTACATTTTTTCTGAAATCCACCATTTAATCTTATGGTTTTTACTGCCCATCTTCTTACAAACTCAAGAAATCGCTGTTTTGTACCATAACGTTTTGAAAATTCAGTAGGTATTGTATCCATTCCCCCTGTAGGCCCCCATATAAATCTTTGCTTTGTTCCATAACTGCTTGCTTTCCAAAATGCATTCCCGTAAGTCAGCAAATGGTAGGTTCCTATGTTATTTTCAATCATTGTTTTTTTAACCAGTTTATCCGAAAAAATCTGCCACAAATTATAATATAACCTTACCCCCCGAAGCCCCTTCTTCCAAAATCTCAGTTTTCCGGGCAAATCAAAATAGACAAAGTGAATTTCGCTCTTTATAGGATTTTCCGTTAGATAATTCTCTATATTTTGCTTATTACTTGCCCTTGTCATAACCCACAGTTCAAAATATTTTGACATTTCAACAATCCAGTGCCATCCTACTCCTATTTCAGAACCTTTATTTGGTTCACACCCATATGCCGAAACAAAAATCTTTTCTTTTTTCATATTAATTTAATTTTTCTCCATAATATTCCAAAATAATTTTTATAGCCTCATCCGCTATATCCTCAACATCCTTATCTGCATCAAGTATATAGAATCCCTTTTTCTTCTCTGCCATACCTTTATACAATGAGTTTTGATGTCTTATCTCATCTACTGTAAGTTCCTTTTTTCTCCCATAAACATTATTTTCATTTCCCCACAAAAAAAATGTCAGTCCCGGTTTTGGACAAAGGAATACAAAAAACCTTCTTATGCATACAGGTAATTTTATTCTGGTTCTTTCAGGGTCAGCTATTAAATCATAACAATATCTGTCAAATACACTAAAACGGTCATAGTGGACATCTTTCCTCACCATTTTTTTATATCCAATAATATAATCCATGGAATAATATACAATTCTAAAAACAGAGCTAAAAAAGCCTGCCGGTGCCCTTCTATGGGGGGCCTCCCAGTTTTTATCCTGTTTCATAACTCCGGCTTTCTCACCTATTTCTCCCAAATTAGGAAGTATTCCCGGTCTGAAATGATACACATGAATTTTATTTTCATCTGAAACATAACCATTTTCAATTTTTTTACTAAGGACATTAATAAATGTTGTTTTCCCGGCTCCATCCGGTGCCACAACAGCAAGACTTCTCTCATATTTCCTATAACAAATTGCTATCTTTTTTGCACTTTTTAACAGAAATCCCAACGCCCCCTTTAAAGACTTTATCCTGTGGTGTTTAATGGAGTTTTTTATAATATTTTCAGATATTATTTCTCCATATTCTATTATTCCGCCAAAATCATTTTCTTTCAATCTTTTATCTACTTCTTCATATGCTTTACCACTTAATATGTATCTTAATGTCTCTTTAAATTCATTAGTATCATTAATATATGCATTATATATCTGCTGCCTGTATTTTTCCTTTATTACCGGGTGTTTGTATCCGAAAATTTTTGATACCAGCAGCATAACACTGTTTACGGGTTCTTTTAATACATAGAAATTCTTATATTTAATAACTTTGCCATATAATGACATAAAATCCATTGGCTCGTATCCCTTTGCCCTATACCCTGCCAGTAAATCTATATGGATTCCATGCCCCGACTGAAGGTTAATTCCGTGCATACAATGCAAACTGTCAAAAACCGCCTCATCATAATATACAAACCCATTATTCTTAAAAATAGTTCTGATTATTTTCTTTGATAATGCAAGTTTTTTAGGATTAACTACAATATCAACATCTTTGCCACTATTTTTTTCAGGCAGGTCTGTGTAATTTCTCAAGATAAAATATTCAATTTTTTTATTTTCCAAAGTTTCAACGCATTCAGAAAAAACTTTGCTGCAAATCTCATTCCACATATTAACCTATTTCATCTTATTTCTAACAATTATTTCAATTTTTCTGACCATTTCATCTCCCAGCAGTTTTCTCAGACAGCATCTTATTTTTATTAAAACCGGTCTTAACACATTAATCCATATTTTATTGTTTCCACGTTTTTTTTCTCTTTCCGTCATCCAACTGTTAGAGCACATATGAATTGCACATGTCTCCACTGTTGTCTCAAAGGTATTTTCATTTAATTTTTTTGGATAAAAAAGCTCTCTTGAAAATATTTCAAAACCCTCTATTTTCTGTTTTCTTCCATCAGGTATGAGTCCTTTTCTCCTACATATATCAGTTAATATGGACACATTTGCTATACTGTCTATATATCCTTTTTGCTGTACAAATTCATGTTGTTCATAATAATCAAGAAGTTCTGCAATTAGTTCACTTTCCGGCTCTGCCGCCATTACTGCAGTTCCTATAAATTTTCTTCTTTCGAATCCCAAAAATCCCTTTTCCGGTACATTGGGTAATTTCTTAATGATTTTAACATCAGTATCTAAATATATTCCTCCATATTCATATAAAACCTTTGCCCTAACGTAATCACTTACAAAGGCATAATACCCCCTTTCATAGGCCTGTCTTGCATAAATACATTTATTATAATCAAAATTATCCTCATTCCAAATTTTAAATTCATAATCCGGATAAAATTTCTTCCAGCCTGCCACACATTCCTTTTCCTTTAGTGGCATTTCATTTTTTCCAAACCAGCAATAATGTATTATTTTAGGTATTGCCATCTATATTCTCCTAATATCTTCATATAACTTTTCTATATCATAAGGTGACCTTAAAATACCCTCAAAGTCCATTTCATTTACAATTTTGTTGTTATACTCTTTTAGGATATCTCTATTGTTTATTAACTTAATAATGGCTCTTTTGACTCCATCCTTTGTAGGCTCTATGACCATACCATATTGATTATTTTCCACTAAATCCTTTGCTCCGACATTTTCACTTATAATAACGGGAACACCATAGCTTAAGGCCTCAAGAACCGTGAATCCATAGGTTTCCTTCCATACACTGGGCATAATAAGGACATCTGATTTTTCAAATATTTTTTCTAAATCCTCATCCTTAAAACTATGTTTTACATCCATATATTCTCTTATATCATTTGAGTTATTATACATGGTCAATTTAAAACAATCTATGCCTTCATTCCATAGCTCATCTAAAGCTTCTCTTAAAATTATATATCCTTTAAAAGGCTTTGCCGGAGCTAAATATACAATTTTTAACAGGTCTTCGTTAAACTCTTTTTTTCTTCGGTTATCAGCAATTTTTCCATGGGTTATATTTATAACCTTTCCCTTCACTGATAATGGGATGTATTTTCTATATACTTCCTCTGTTGTAGAACTATTGAAATGTACCATATCTATAAACTCAAAAAAACTTACATAGTAATTTCTTAACTCTTCGTATTGATTCTTTTGCCGGTTTCCACAGTTTTCCCCTTCACTAAATCCGTTATCAAAAAAATCCCTTCTATGGGATGTCCTTAACTTTTTGACAACTTTGGTATCCTTTAACCCTCTATATAATGGAGACTGGAGTATTTTTATTTTCTTTATGGACAGTGCTCTTTCATTACACTTTTCACACTTTCCGCAATCTCCATCACATATTTGATTGTTTCTAAATAAGGTAACTTTTGGACATATTCCAAAATAGTCATGGGTTGTAAACACCAGCTTAATGCCCAAATTTTTGGCTTCCTCCAAGACCTCTCTATACAGTCCCATAAATGTATGAATATGAAGTACATCAGGCTTATACTCATCAAAAAAATCCTTAAAAATCTGTGGATTTGAGCATTTTTTAGTGTATTCTTTTATATCCTTTATTCCCTCATCCAGAGGAACCGGTAAAGGATTAACAATTTCAAAGCTCTTAACTCCTATTTTATTAATGGTAGTTTTTATATGCACAAAATGACCAGAAAAACCAAGTTTTCCCGGCCACATCATTGCCACATCATGTCCCATATTTTTTTGTATTAACATTAAGTCTACACAATACTTCGTAAGCCCGCCTGTTCTATAAGGTGGGAATCCTAATCCATAATGTAAAATTCTCATAATATATCTCTATATGTATATGATACTCCCCTTCTTCTATTTTCTAAACAACTTCTGATATTTTTCAGTTATGTATTCCCAGTTGTAAAAATTATCAATTCGTTTTTTAGCTTTGTTACCTATAGTCTCTATCTCATTTTCACTCATATTATCTGTTTTGTCTATTAAAGCTGCCAAATCCCCGTCATCTAAACTCCAATATTTAGCTCCGTCTTCTGCCACTTCCCTGTTAAATATAACATCAAATAAGAGGTTTACATCTGTAAGACCTAATGCCTCAAGAAGACTTGGATTTGTTCCACCAACAGAATGTCCGTGAATGTATGCAAAGGCATTTTCCCTTATTTTCTTTAATAATGGCTGGTCATAAACCGTGCCTACAAACTTAATTCGCCTGTCCTTATTAAAACCTGTACTTTTCAGGAGTCCATCGTAGAAAACATTATTTTGATAATCCGTTACAATCACCAAATCTTTCTTCGTTTTCGACTTCATAAACTCCCTTATAATTGCCTCAAAGTTGTTTTCCGGCACAAACCGTCCCACAACCACATAGTAGTTTTTAAACTTTACGTTAAACCTTGAAAACCACTCCTTTACCTTGCTGTCATCATCTGCCAAAGTTGACTTAGATGTTTCTGCACCGTAGGCGATAAATGTGGTTTTTGGATTATACTTTTTGTAATCTTCCTTTATGTAATTTTCAATGCCTATGCTGTCGCAAATAAGCAAATCAGCATTTTTAACCATAAGACGCTCTGATATTTTCCAGTATTTTCTAACGGGAGCACTCCATTTGGCACGCTTCCACTCATGTCCATCCGGGTTTACATAAAGTTGCCCACCAAGTTCATGTATCTGCCTTTTAAACTTTCCAATAAAAGGCCCTATCCTGCAGGCAAGCACATAAATAACAGGCTCCTTAAGATTATATTTTTTGATATAGTCAATACTGTATTTTATAGCATCAACATCATAAAATATAGCTTTTTGAGGTCCGCCCATACGCTGTTTTATATCAAAACAATGTGCACCGTTATACTCATATTCAGTATTATTTTCATCATATTCACTATCATCTAATATTCTTGAAACATGATACTGAATACTCTCATCTTTGGTATATTCCGTTAATTTATCTACAAAGGTTTCAAATCCGCCATATCTGGTAGGAATACCTTTACATCCCACAATAAATATATGTCTTTTGGATGTGTCTGTAAAATTACTATTCATTACAGCTCCCATTCTCTTATTCATAATTTAATATTTTATACTGAACCTCTCCTTGCAATTACTACCACGACTGTTTTTAAAATAATCTTTATGTCAAGTCCGATAGTCCAGTTTTTTATGTATTCGTTGTCTAACTTAACAACTTCTTCAAAATCCGTAAAATCGCTTCTGCCACTTACCTGCCAGATTCCTGTAAGCCCCGGCTTAGCAGCCAGTCTGCTTTTATGATGTAGCTCATACTTCTCGTACTCATCCATTGTTGGCGGTCTGGTTCCTACTAAACTCATGTCGCCTTTAAGGATACTCCAGAAATTTGGAAACTCATCTAAAGACGTGCTTCTTAAGAAATGTCCAAGTCCTTTTCTACTGCCATCAGGTCCGCTGCCAATGATTCTGGGATCATTGTCCAGTTTGAACATCAGTCCATCCATTTTGTTTTTGTCCATATATTCTTTTTTTCGTTCTTCAGCATCTGAATACATTGAACGGAATTTGTATATTTTAAACTTTCTGCCGTTCTTTCCAACCCTTTCCTGTCCAAAAAATACAGGACCTTTAGGGTCAGCAATTTTAATTGCCGGTGCGATAAAAATAAACAATATCGCTGTTATGAGACAGCCCACAATGCCGGCACATATATCCAGCGCCCTCTTTAAGAAAATCTCATAAGGCTGCACCGTCTTCATACTTGTTGTTAAAACATTAACTGCATTAATTCTGCCAAAATATACATTAGGAAGTCCCTGTGTAAACATATTCATCTTAACATGCACTGTTACTCCCATTTCCAAAAACTTATTTGTGACCCGCTCGATTTCATCCTGTCTGCCCGGGTCCATACATATAAGTACATCATCTATTACGTTATGACAAACATATTCATATACGTCTTTACCATACGCCACTACCGGTATTCCCATAATTTCACTACACTTTGATTCCGGCTCCACAATGGCTATTCCCACAACATCATAAGTTTTATCATGACCGTCTTTTATAAGATTAACCGAATCCACAGCCATTTCCTCATTGACTAACACCAAAATTTTTACTGTGTTATACTTAGACAGTCCCTCATTATCATTAATAATTTTTTTCAAAATTATATGCACCATATACATAACTATGGTATTAATACAAAAATAGCTTATAAATGTCAATCTCGAATACTGTATACTTAACTGCATAACAAACAAATAGCTGAAAACCACTGCTATCATTTCCAAATTATATATAAATACCTTTTGAAATTCTCCGAAATATCCACGTTTCAAGATTCCTGAGTACCAATTTGAAAAATATGTTATACAAAAATGCAAAACCATTATCATAATCATTATCATTCGATAATCTTTTATTTCGTATACATTTGCAATTCCGTGTCTTAACCAATATGCAAGATTAAATGTTATGTTTAAGCATATCAAATCGGCCAGAATAAAATCAAAATGCTTTATCCAGCTGCTTTTTTTTATATGCATATATGTACCCTCCCAAATTTGCCTCAATATCAAGTTATATTTGCTACATTTTTCGACCTAATACCGTTTTTATTTTATCTTATTATCTACTAATTGTAAATATGGAATATTTGTAAACTTTTGTGACTTATGTGTTAAATATGCCCCATGATTATTGATTTTGCCTTTTAGAATTGGTAATTTGTATATTATGAATTGTTATTTGTTCTGAAAGGAGTTTTGTTATGAACTTTAGAAATAAATTTTCCAATTTTATGTATGGCAGATACGGCATTGACCAGTTATCAAGATTTATACTTGGTGTAACATTTGTTCTTTGCATTCTTTCCTTTTTCACAAAAGGTGCAGTAAATTCCGTATTAAGCATTTTAATATTTGCTTCTATTGTTCTTCTTTACTTTAGAATGTTTTCGAGAAACATATATAAGCGTGCAGCTGAAAACGAAAAGTATTTAAGAATAATTTCTAAAATTAAATTTAATAAAAATTTCAGTAAAGAAGCCAGAGAGCAGAGGAAATATTATAAATTTTTCAAGTGTCCCGGCTGCGGTCAGAAAATCCGTATTCCCAAGGGACACGGCAAAATCGAAATCCGCTGTCCTAAATGCAACAATAAATTTATAAGAAGAAGTTAATATGTTTGGATATGTTGTTGTAAATAAACCGGAATTAAAAATTAAAGAATTTGACATTTACAAAGGTTATTATTGTGGACTATGCCGGTCATTAAAGAAACGATATGGATTAATGGGACAGCTTACCCTAACCTATGACATGACTTTTTTAAGTATGCTTTTAACGGCACTTTATGAACCGGAAATTTTTGATGAAATGCACAGATGCATTGCACATCCCACAAAAAAGCGCCGCATGATATCTTCTAAATATACAGATTATGTGGCAGATATGAACATTATCTTGTCCTATTACAAGTCTATGGATGACTGGAAGGATGACCGGAATGTTATTAAGCTTTTATTTGCCAAACTAATTAAATCAGGAAAAAATGATTACCTGGAAAAATCCCAGGCTATAGCTTCATTGCTTAACGAGCTCGGTACCCGCGAAAAAAATAATGAGACAGGCATTGATGTTATGGCAGGGATTTTCGGTAAAATTATGGCAATTTTGTTTGTTCCACAAAAAGACCGTTGGAGCGATACGCTGTCACGTATGGGATTTTTCCTTGGAAAATTTATTTATATTTTAGATGCCTATGACGATTTAGAAAAGGACATTAAAAAAAATTCCTACAATCCTTTTAAGGAAATTTGCCAAAATCCCGGTTTTGATGATAGAATAAAGCAGATGCTTACTATGATGATGGCTGAATGTTCCAAAGAATTTGAGACCCTGCCTATTCTTGAAAATGCGGAAATACTTCGCAATATTCTCTATGCCGGGGTATGGAACAGATTTAGCACCATCTATAAAGAGAGAACCGGTACAGGCACTGAAAATAAATAATTCGTTTCCATGGTTATCCTTTATATAACGTAAGTTTCATTGTGAAAAAGTTTTAAATTTAACAGATTGAGAGATACAAAATGAACGATCCATATAAGGTTCTTGGCATAGACCCAAGTGCCACAGATGATGAAGTTAAAACAGCATATAGAAAGTTAAGCAGAAAATATCACCCGGATGCTAATATTAACAATCCCAACAAGGATAAAGCTGAAGAAATGTTTAAGCTTGTAGGTCAGGCATACGACCAGATTATGAATGAGCGTAAAAACGGATATTCCGGTGGTTCCGGAAGCTACTCCGGTGGTGGATATAACGGTAACCCTTACGGTCAGTATAGTGGCAATCCTTTTGGAGGCTTTGGTGGTTTTGGTGGCTTTGATGATTTCGGCGGTTCCTATGGAAGAAATACCGGATACAGTCAGGATGATTCATATTATTCTGCCGCTTCTAATTATATAAACAACGGCAGATTTAATGAAGCATTAAACGTACTTAATAACATAAATGACCGAAATGCCCGTTGGTATTTCCTCAGTGCCATTGCCAATAATGGTGTAGGAAATAATGTTATTGCCCTTGACATGGCAAAGACAGCCCTTCAAATGGAACCAAATAATGCCACATATCAGCGTCTGGTTCAGACCTTGGAAAGTGGTGGGCAATGGTACAATCAGAGACAATACTCATATGGCGGTGACCCGGATAAAATGTTTTGTTGTTCTGATCCATGTACTGCGTTATGTCTTATGAATTTATGTTGCAGATGCTAAATGATATTACGTAATTATGGGGCTGTCGCTCATTCAGTGCGACAGCCCCTATTTATTAAAACATCTTATTTACTCCAATCCATATTTCAACATTTTTTTCGCATCATTCCACCGCTGCTCGTCTGTATTGTCGTTAAGTACCACGCTGACACATTCCTTATCACCCTTTTTTCCAACTGACACAAGACATTTTCCTGCCAATCCGGTACTTCCTGTTTTCAATCCCTGACAATATTCGTAATAGAAACTTCCATTTTTATTTAACAGTGCATTAGTAGAAGTCCATGTTTTACTAAGTGTATCTGAATATGCAGAACTTTTACCACATATATCTGCAATAACTGAATTACTGTATGCCTCAATGGCTATCTTAGATAAATCCGTTGCTGTGGTATATTGATCATCATCGTCGTATCCGTCAGGAGATGTGAAATGGGTATTTTCCAATTCCATGTCCCTTACATTTCTGTTCATTTCCAATACAAAACGCTGTACGCACTGCTGGGAAGTAAAGGTCTTTCCTTCATTGGCAATATTATCCTCAAAAATTTCCTGACCTGCCGCCTTTGCCAAAACATATGCAGCATCATTTCCTGATGAAATTAAAAGTCCCTGCAACAGTTCCTTTACTGTTACCACCTGTCCTCTGGAAAAACCTGCCTTGCTGGAATCAGAAGCAATAAAGGTTATTTCATCCCCTATTGTAACTACATCATTAACGTTCATAATTTGCAAAACCGTAAGTGCCGTCATTAACTTTGTGGTACTTGCCGGGTACATATGCTTATTTTCGTTTTTAGCATAAAGAACGTTATTTGATTTTATGTCAACCAATATTGCTGACTGTGCACTAATATTTTCACTAAAGGAACTGCTTTTGGTTTCCTTATAATTAACCGGATGAAGGCTATAATCCGTCCATGGATTTTTTTCTGTAATTACATAATTATCATGTATAAAATCCTGAACCACAACTTCCTTTTGAGCTGCCTCCATTACCGGATTCCCATTTTTCTTTTTTTCCTTACCTGTATTAAATGCATAATTTACAGTGCAAACAATAAGTAAAACTGCCATGGCTGCACTGATTACGCAAGTCAATCGACTTCTCACTTTGCATCCTCCAATGTAAATATATGTTCATTAAAATTAATTTCATCCCAACTTGCTCCTGCCGTAACAGTATTTGCTTTTTTCCACTTTTTATACATATTATCGGCAGCATTGTCGTCAGAGGAATTAACGTTACTTTCAACTCTCTGTTGAATTTTCTGTTTTTCAAAAACCTCTATAAGCCGCTGTCTTTTAATATCAATTTTTTTAACAAGACCACTATCAGATTCTTCAAAAAAATCATTAACAGCTGCTTTTACACTGTCCTCGTCACTGTCAGAAAGCTGGACATCGTATTTTTTTGCCAGAGAACAAAAATATTCCCTGCGGCAAATATCATCCAGTACAATGCTCTTTACTCCCTCCTGCCAGGAAACGCCTTTCTTCATGTCGCTTTTCCAGTCTATATTTTTGTTTTCCGAAATATAGTAAGCCTCATATGTTGCCTGGGCCGTGTAGGCATAGTATCTTACTTCATCTGTTAAAACTCCTATACCACCTGCATTTATGGCAACTTCACTGTTTGACGACAAATCAACCTGACCTGCGGTAGTTTCCTGATTGCCTTTGTCCTTACTGCAACCTGTCAGCGTTATGGTAAATACCACTGCTAACATTAAAACAACTGCTAATTTTTTCATATAATCTCCATTCTGCACCTTTATGGCGACTTTACTGCTAAACAAGTGTGGACATGGATTCTACCAGTTTTCCTGCCCTTCCAATTACATTGTCATCATCAGGCTTTGGTGAATAAACAAAGTACGGTGTATCACCGGTAACAAACTTAAGTCTGCCTTTGTACTCCCTTACAAGAATCGGTATTCTCTCAACATCTATTTTGGCCTGATTCCACATCATTATTTTCATTTTGTCTTTAGTTCCACTGATTTCCGTAATGTAAACCTTGTGAGCCGCTGCCTTAAGCAAAACAACCTGTAACAGATTTTCAACCTGAGACGGTATATCCCCAAACCTGTCAATAAGTTCGTCCTGCATATCCTCGTACTCTTCGTCAGTTTCAATTCCTGCAATTCTCTTATATATATCCATTTTAAGAGTTTCATTCTTAATATAAGATGCAGGAACAAATGCATCACACATTAAATCAATCTTAGTTTCAAAGTCTTCTTCCGGTGTTTCACCCTTTAATACCTCAATAGCCTGATTTAGCATTTTACAGTACAAATCATATCCCACTGCCTCTAAATGTCCGCTTTGCTGGGCACCTAGAAGATTTCCTGTTCCTCTGATTTCCAAATCTCTCATGGCAATTTTCACCCCGGAACCTAACTCTGTAAAGTCTCTTATGGCACCAAGACGTTTTTCAGCCACTTCCGTAAGCATTTTATTTCTGCTATACATTAAAAATGCATATGCCATACGGTTTGAACGTCCCACACGGCCTCTTAACTGATAAAGCTGTGACAATCCCATACGCTCCGCATCGTGAATAATAATGGTGTTGGCATTTGGAATATCCAGACCCGTTTCAATAATTGTGGTACTTACAAGTACATCAATGTCTCCATTAACAAAGTCATACATAATTTCTTCTAGCTGCCGCTCACTCATTTGTCCGTGGGCAAATGCCACATTGGCATCCGGCACCATGTTTTGAACACTTGCCGCCATATCTGCAATATCCTGAACCCTGTTGTGAACAAAATAAACCTGTCCTCCTCTTGCCAGTTCACGGTTAATTGCGTCCCTTGCAATCTCCTCATTATATTCCATTACAAAGGTCTGAATAGGCATTCTGTCCTGAGGAGGTTCCTCCATAACACACATATCTCTTATGCCAATAAGGCTCATATGAAGGGTTCTTGGAATTGGCGTTGCCGTTAATGTAATAACATCAACGTTGTTTTTCAGTTCCTTTATCTGTTCCTTATGCTTTACGCCAAATCTCTGCTCCTCGTCAATAATCAAAAGACCCAAATCCTTAAATTTAACATCCTTAGATAAAAGTCTGTGAGTTCCTATTACTATATCCACATATCCCTTTTTTAAATCTCTTATATTCTGGTCTATGTTTGATTTTGTTCTAAATCTTGAAAGCATTTCCACCCTTACCGGGAAATCCTTAAATCTTTGTTTAAATGTTTTATAATGCTGCTGTGCCAGCACTGTTGTTGGCACTAAATACGCCACCTGCTTGTTATCCTGTATTGCCTTAAATGCCGCTCTAATGGCAATTTCCGTTTTCCCAAAGCCAACGTCACCGCATATAAGACGGTCCATGATTTTGGTGCTTTCCATGTCTTTTTTAACTTCATTTATGGCATTTAACTGATCATCCGTTTCCTCAAAAGGAAACATTTCCTCAAATTCCTTTTGCCACTCTGTATCCGGCGAAAATGCATATCCCTGACCATTTTGTCTTATAGCATAAAGTTCCACCAGTTCCTTGGCAATTTCTGCAACAGCCTTCTTAACCTTTGACTTTGTTTTGTTCCATTCCTGACCACCAAGACGGTTAAGCTTTGGCTTCTTTGCCTCGCTGTCGGCATATTTTTGAATCATATCAAGCTGAGTTGCCAATATATATAAATTACTTCCACCTGCATACTCTATCTTTATATAGTCCTTTACCACATGGTCTACTTCCACCTTTTCAATTCCCCGGTATATTCCCAGTCCATGGTTTTCGTGTACCACATAATCCCCTATATTTAAATCAGAAAAGCTGGATATATTACTTCCTGAATATCCATGTTTCTTTCTGCGCTTTTTCTTCCGTTCTCCGAAGATATCCGTATCGGAAATGGCAACAAATTTCACCATGGGATATGTAAATCCCTTTCTAAGCCTTCCGGATATAATCATTACTTCTCCGGGATTTACCTCTCTTGTGTCATCCTTTTCATAAAATGCACTAATTCCAAAATCCCGCAAATCCTCTGCCAAACGCTGTCCCCTTGTAGCAGATGTGGTTACCAGCAAAACGCTATATTTCTGCTTTTTGTATCTTTTAAGATCCTCTACAAGCATCTCAAATTTGTTATTATAAGGACTTATGTTTCTTGCATCTACTTCCACAAAATCTTCTGTATCAAATACTGAAACCTTTTGTGCAATGGCAGTAAATACCACCTTTGTATATGAATTTATTTTATCTGTTATTCTCTCTTTGTTCCAAAGTACATCTGTCTGCCCCGGGAGAACGTAGCCCTTCTCCAGCCTGTTAGTCATGCTGTCCTTAAACTCCCCGTTAACTGCATTTAACTGCTCTAACACACGCTTTGGTTCATCAATAAAAAATATAGGGTTATCAAAATATTCCAAAAGACTTGTAAGGCTGTCAGAAAAATAGTTTACATAACTATCTATAGATACTCCAAAAGGATTTATTTCCATATTTGTTATAAACTCTTCCACTGTAGTTTTAAGTCTATGGGCTTCCTCTGTTTTAAACTTCTTTCTAAACTTCTCTACTGTTTTGTTTAATTCTAACTTAATTTTATCAAGTCCTGCCTTTATCTCTTCCTCTGTAAAGAAATATTCTGTGGCAGGATATATCTTTATACTTTCAAGATTCTCTATTGAACGCTGGTTTTCTATTTCAAAACTCTTTATTATGTCAACCTCGTCATCCCAAAAATCTATTCTGTAAGGCACCTCATCTGTTAAGGTATAAATATCAATTATGCTTCCCCTTATAGCAAACTGCCCCGGACTATCCACCTGTTCCACAGCCTCATAACCCATTTTAACCAGTTTCTTTTTAAGGGCATCCTGCTCTATTACGCTACCCTCTGATATTTCCAGATAATTGTCTTTTATTTTATCAAGAGGCTGAATTTTGTCCATAAAGGCATCTGCTGTTACAATTACGGTAAAAGGCTTATCTTCTACTATTTTTTCAATAAATTCCAAACGTTGCTGTAAAATAAGATTTCCGTGAACATCAGCACTGAAAAATATGAAATCCTTAGAGGGATACATTACCACATCGTCTGTAAATCCCTTTATATCGTCGTATATTTCCTTTGCTTTTAATGCACTAAAAGTAACGATGACTTTCTGCCTGTAGCCATCGCTTAATCCTGTTATAAAATGTGCAAGCTGGGAGTCACTGCATCCTGTAACCTGACATGTTTTTTTCTGTGACAGACAGTCCCTGACCTGCTCATATTCATTTAATTTTAAAAGAGGATAGTAAAAACTATTCATTCTCTGCTCCTAGTTAAATTTATTCATGGCTTCCTCCACACCACATATTACCATCACTTCTGCTGCAGACGCTGCATTTCTTATAGCCTCATCTACGACCACTCTATCCTGTTTAGAGAATTTTCCAAGAACGTGCTTAACCAAATCTCCTTCGTTAGCCCCTACTCCCACTTTAATTCTCTTAAACTTATCTGTACCTGCATGGGCAATAATGCTTTTTAGTCCGTTATGACCTCCTGCACTTCCCTTTGCCCTTATTCTGATTTTACCGGTAGGCAGGCTAATATCATCAGATATTACTATTATATCACTTTCCGGGTTTAATTTGTAGAAATCAATTACAGCCCTAACAGATTCTCCACTTAGATTCATATATGTCTGGGGTTTTACTAAAACAACCTTTTCTGCACCAATCTGACCTATACCACACAAAGCTTTATGCCGTTTTGTCTTTACCTCCACTGCCATTTGCCGTGCTAACTCATCAATAACGTCAAATCCTACATTGTGTCTTGTTTTGTCATATTTTTTATCGGGATTTCCCAAACCTATTATTGCGTACATATTAATCTCCTAACTAATCTGATTTATATTATCCCCCTGTATCTGCTGATTATAAACCATAAATTATCATTAATCAACGAATTTACCATGTTCTTACATCCCTTTTATTGACTTATTCTTTTTAATAACTTATTCTTAACAAAGTAATATTTATAAAGGGGATTTTTACATGAATAGTAGTGTTTCAAAAAAAAGAATTAATTCATTTACCGGACTTCGTTTTTATATGATGATTATCATTATGTTATCTCATATGGAATTTTTGTCTTTGCTACACAATGGCTATGTTTATTCACGTTTTTTTCATAACGCTTATGTTGCTGTTAATTTTTTCTTTATATTATCAGGCTTTGGTCTCGCATATTCATATAAATGTAACGAGCATTTACCACAGATAACACTACGTAACTCCATTTCATATGGCATCAAACGCGTAAAAAAAATATATCCTGTTTATTTTATTCTTTTATTTGTATGTTTACCATATTGCCTATATTTAAGTATTTCAGATGGAAATACTATTATTGTTGCATTTTGCAAAACTATATTTAAACTTATTCTGGACATATTTTTAGTTCAATCTTCAACAGGTATTCTCCAATTAAGTACTGGAATTAATTCTGTTGGCTGGTTTTTATCAACTTTGTTTTTATTATATATATGTTGCCCTCTTTTACTAAAACTAAATGAAAAAATAAAAAACAGCTTAAAAGCCGTGTCTCTTTTTGGGGGAATTAATCTTGCCTTAATAATTATTTTTTATTATATATTTGAGGCTATTGAAAGCAGAACCTTTTTTGACTCACTATCATACACTTCTCCTTATCTTCGAATTTTTTACCTTATTTCAGGAATACTTCTCTGTGATATGGTAAAGTTATCAAAAAGCAATTTAAATGCATTTAATACTTTTTCTGAAACTGTTATTGTTTTGTTAAATATCTTATGGTTTGTTTTCAGAAATAGTATAACCATTGATATTCACATAAAATATATAGTAGACTTTTTACTATGTGTTCTTTTAATATACATATTTGCTTTTGAAAGAGGGTATATATCAAAAGCTTTATCTAATTCCTTCCACGTTAAAGCAGGAAATGACACTATGTACTGGTTTCTGATTCATTACCCTATCAGACTGTATGTACATGCAATATTTAGTTTCTTTTCTCCTGCTGCAACCTGGTATATAGGTATAATTGAGGTAACCATAATATTTGTCTTAACATTTCTTGTAACAAATATTATTACAGGGAAAAAGCATTACTCCACGGATACTTCCATGAAATAATGCTTCCCTTTTGATCTTATTCTAAAAAAATTGCTTTTTATGCTTCCTCTGAAATTTCCGGTTCTAACAGTGCTTTCTCATAAGCATCAAGTACTATTTTCTGAATATTGCTGCGGGTATCTGAGTTAATTGGATGGGCAATGTCTCTGTACTCCCCATCTGCTGCCTTTCTACTTGGCATTGCAATGAAAAGTCCCTTGTCTCCCTCAACTACCTTTATGTCATGAACAACAAATTCGTTGTCAATTGTAATTGAAACAACTGCTTTCATTTTGCCCTCTTTTGTCATCTTTCTAACTCTTACGTCTGTTATGTTCATATTTTTACTCCCTTTCTTATTACAAGCTATATCTGAAATTTCTTTCATTGACAATCTTTAATTCATTTTCATCTCCAAGATGCTCTCCCGGATTAATGGTACTGTGACTTTCCACAATGCAATTTTCAATAACCGCGTTATCCCCAATATACACATCATTAAGAATAATGGAATTTTTAATAACGCAGTTATTTCCAACATACGCCTGCTTAAATACAACAGAACCTTCAACCTTTCCATTAATGATACTTCCACTGGAAATCAAACTGTTACTTACATCTGCTCCGGTGTTATATTTTGCCGGTGGCAAATCCTCCACCTTTGAATATATATCCGGATATTGCCTAAAGAAGAAATCCCTTACTTCCGGCTTTAAGAAGTCCATATTTGTATCATAATAATTCTTGACACTTGATATATTCTTCCAATATGTATCTATTTTGTACACATATATCTTCTTTGTACTTTTATTTCTTATTATAATGTCGTTTACGAAATCGTATCTGTCTTCCGCAATGCAATTTTCAATAAGCTGTATAAGAAGTCTTCTTCTTATAACATATATTCCTGTAGATATAAGTCCACCAACTTTATTAAGTGGTTTTTCCTCGAAATCTACCACTCTTCCATTAATATCCGTACTAACAACGCCATATTCCGATACATCTGCCTTGTCTCCTGCATTCTTGCATACGATGGTTAAGTCGGCACCTGTTTCCACATGTTTTTCAAGAACTTTGTTATAGTCCATCTTGTATACCGCATCTGCCGATGCAATAACTACATAAGGTTCATGGCTTTTCTTTAGGAAAGCTATATTCTGTGCAATGGCATCAGCTGTTCCTCTATACCAGAAACCGTTGTCAGATGTAATGGACGGTGTAAATACAAAGAGACCTCCCTGTTTTCTACCAAAGTCCCACCACTTTGATGAACTTAAATGTTCATTTAATGACCACGCATTATACTGTGTTAATACTGCCACCTTCTGAATATGTGAGTTTGACATATTACTAAGTGCAAAATCAATTGCTCTGTAGCTTCCCGCAATAGGCATTGCTCCTACAGCCCTTTTCTTGGAAAGCTCCTTCATTCTGCTATTATTTCCACCTGCTAAAATTATACCAACTGCTCTCATTAAATCTCACCTGCCTTAACTATATAGTCACCTGATGAAAGCTTTCCGTCAGGGTAATCTGAAAGTTCTGTCTTTCCTGATACTGCTACATTTTTACCTAAAGTAACTCCACTTGGAATTGTGGAATTTTCACCAATTACTGCTAATTCGCAATTGTAAATCTTCTGACTTAACTTGCTGTCAGCATATTCTCCATCACCTATGGAACAATTGTCTCCGATAATGGTGTTTTCAGCTACAATTGCGTTATAAATCTTTGTTCCCTTTCCAATCTTACATCCCTGCATAATAATTGAATCATGAACTTCTGCATCTTCAGCAATATCAACATTTGCACTTATAACTGAATTATGTACATTACCTCTTACTTCACATCCATTACAGATAATGCTTCGCTCTATCTTAGAGTCGGCTGAAACATACTGTGGTGGAAGCGCCTCGCTCTTGGTATATATCTTCCAGAATTCTTCATAAAGATTAAATTCCGGAACTATATCAATAAGTTCCATGTTTGCCTGCCAGTAGGATTTAAGAGTTCCTACATCTTTCCAGTATCCTGTATATTCATATGCAAAAATTCTTTTTCCGTTCTCATGAACATATGGAATAACATGCATACCGAAATCACAGTTAGGCTGATCCTTCAGTTTAATAAGTGCATCCCTTAAAACCGGCCAGCTAAATATGTAAATACCCATTGAAGCAAGATTGCTCTTTGGATGTTCCGGTTTCTCCTGAAATTCAGTAATCTTATGATTTTCATCTGTAACTACCACACCAAATCTGCTTGCCTCTTCTATTGGTACCGGCATAGCTGCAATAGTAACATCCGCATTATTTGCCTTGTGGTAATCCAGCATAACTTCATAGTCCATTTTATAAATATGATCCCCTGACAAAATTAAAACATAATCAGGATTATATGTTTCCATATAATTCATATTCTGGAAAATAGCATTAGCCGTACCTGTGTACCATTCCGTGTTCTCACTTTTTTCGTAAGGCGGGAGAACTGTAACACCTCCGATAT